>JBHEPQ010000349.1:0-3298 GCA_046260215.1 Chromatocurvus sp. | reverse complement strand
GCTCAGAATAATGGCACGCACGTCGTCGGCCCGGTCGAGCCATTCAAAGCAGGTCTGGAATTCCCGCCACATCGCGCTGTTCATGCTGTTCGCCTTGTCCGGGCGGTTCAACGCGACCTCCGCAACATGGTCTTCAATGCTGACATCGAGGGTGGTCAGTTCAGGTCGCATGGCTTTTGCCTCCTGCGTAAGTGCTACCAGTGGGAAACGAAATCATCCGGATTTATTGACGGCAGCGCTTTAGCACTGCGCTCGCGCGTGCCGATATACAAAAATGCCACGATTTCTTCGTTGGTCGCGCCACCGAGCGCCGCAACGACGTCCGGGTCGTAGGCCGCATTCCCCGTACGCCAGACCCCCGCGTACCCCAGGGCCTCTGCAGAGAGCAGCAAAGCGTGGGCCGCGCAGCCCGCCGACAGGCGCTGCTCCACGGCGGGAACTTTGGGGTGTTGCGTAATCGAGGCCAGCACGACAATCACAAGCGGCGCACGCAGTGGCGCGTTCAGGGCCTTGCTGCGAACGGCCTCATCGGCATTCGGGTCGTGCCGCAGCAGGCTATCGAGCAACACCTGGCCAAGTGCGTGTCGACGGTCACCCTCGACCACCCGGAAGCGCCACGGCCGTAGCCAGACGTGGTCGGGAACCCGCAGCGCCGCCTGGAACATGAGTTCCTGTTGTTGCCGGTCCGGCGCCGGCGAGACGAGTCGCGGCGAGGAATTTCTGTGTAGTAAAAGGTCGACGGGGTCGGGCATGGGCGTCACGCATGAGTCAGTGAGCAGGCATGATAGCAGCCCTCACACGGGGACGCAGGCAACCCTCAGGATTCCTGCGCTGGCTGCATATCCGAAAACGGCGACGCCGGATGCAGGTCGATCCCGGCACCGCCCACCGTCAGCCTACCGTCGTCGTAGCTGATGTCGCGGTCACTCAAGACATCGTGATCGAAGCGATAGGTAACCTCGCGATGGCCGTCGAGCACCCCCTGGTCATAGGCCTCCCGCGCGGCAACGACGGACTCGTTCGCCGTCTGCCAGCGGGTAACGCTACGCTCACCATGGCGTGCGCGCAGCATACGTGCCGTTATTGTCGGGCTGAGCAGCATGGCGCTGGCGTTGTTACCACCAAAGCCCTTGGCATTGATGAGTGCCCAGGCCTGCGCCTCGGTATCGATCTCGGTGTGCTGCAGGCAGAAATCGAGGTGATCCCGCGTCACGTCATCGGCCAGTGCCGGCGTCGTGGTGATGCCGGGTATCAGACCGTGGCACCAGGTGCCCAGGGTCATGGCGATCTGATCCCCGGCGGCGGCGCCCAGGGAATGCCCGAAATAGC
The DNA here is from genome assembly GCA_046260215.1 of Chromatocurvus sp. Taxonomy (GTDB): domain Bacteria; phylum Pseudomonadota; class Gammaproteobacteria; order Pseudomonadales; family Halieaceae; genus Chromatocurvus. Next base: position 1,969 of record JBHEPQ010000349.1, on the reverse strand, counting down.
ACTTGAGCGCCGCGACCGGCAGGCTGTCGATGCCAAAGGCAGCGGCGCTGCGGCTGAGGATTCCCGACTCCGTGGTCCGGTTCTGCGGGGTGCCGGTGCCATGCGCCTGAACCAGGCCACCGCGGCGCAGTGCCTGCTCGCCGACGATGGCCCGGGCCGCTGCCAGCGCCCTTGCCACGGTAATGTAGTTGCCCACACCCGGGCCCGAGATGGACTTTTTGTAGCCGTCGGCGTTCACGAATACATCGGTCACAGCACCGTAGACCGAGGCCCCGAGCTCCAGCGCCAGCGCATCGTCAAACAAGACAAGCACCTGGGCCGATTCGCCCACGGTGAATCCGCAGTTATCGGCGAAGGGCCGACAGGCGCGCCGATGATCCGGCTCTTCATTTTCGCTCAGGCCGTCGAGCTGGCGCAGACCCTTGTCCGTGGCCAGCGCCCCCATCGCTGCGTAGCCCTCCATGACTTCAGGCGTGACCGGCGCTTCCGAGCCGCCGACCACCGCGACCCGGGCCCTGCCACTGCGGATATCGTGCACTGCGTTGCGCAGGTTGTACAGAAACGAGGCACAGGCACCCAGCGTGGCACCGGTGGAACCCAGTGAGCCGAGCACGTAGGCATTGATGAAGTCCGATGGCATTTCGGCGAGGCCCAGGGGGCAGTATTTGGACGTGCTTCGCTGGCCGTTGGAACGCGCCTTCAACATACCGCCGGTGCCCGGATCATCCAGCTGGCCCATGGCGCTGCCGGCGTACACGCTCACCGCATCGACGCTGACATGGCGCATCACGGTGGACCAGTCGATACCCAGCTGTCCCAGTGCATCGGATGCGGCGTACACGGCCATCTGCAGGCCGCGGGGGTGATTGCGCGACGCGTACAGCTTGCCGGGGTCAAAGCCGCTGGGCAACTGGCTGGCCACCTTGACCTCGAAGTCGCGGGTAGATGGCAGCAGGATATCCTGCGGGCCGTGTGCCGTGACAGACACGTGCTGGCCGTCGACATCCGTGACCGACCAGCCCGTCGGCAGGGGCTCGGGCAGTCCGCGCCGCCCCATCTGAAAAGTTGTTGGGGTGTCGTCATTGCCGGTGGTGACGCGACGATTCCATGGCACGGCATCCGGATCAAAATGCGCCGCCTCGATGCGTCGGATCAGGCTACCGGCGAGCACTTCGGATTCACTGGCTGCCGGCAGCCCCTGCACCTGGCGCAGCGCTGCCAGCATGCGCTCGCGTGCCGGGGTCGCGAGCCGCGACTCCACCAGCCTGGCATAGGCGTGGTGGCCGGATACCCGTCCCGCGCTGTTGATACCCCCAAAGCCGACAATGACCGGTAATGCCTGATGCGACACAAACCCTGCTCCCTGGCTGTTAATTGAGCCCGTAGTGTACGGGTCCAGGCGCGGATTGATTATCTTTTTCTGGCCATATTCCTTACACTTCAGGCCATCTATTGCCTGGAAATGCCTGATGCGCACTGCCGCTGCCCTGCTCTACCCCGACGCCCTGGCCACCAGCGTCACGCTACCGATGGAGATCCTGCGCGCCGCGAGCCAGCTGGCGAGCGTCAGGCGGCGCGATGCAAACCCGGGGCACTTTCAGCTTCTGAGCACCGCCGGCGAAGGTCCGGTGAGCTTCAGCTCCGGACTCAGCCTGGGCACCGGCGGAGAGTTGCGGGCCGCGCCACACCTCGACCTCCTCATTCTGCCGGCGATCTGGCGCAGCCCGAATCGCACCCTGAGGCTCTGCGCACCCCTGCTGCCAGAGCTGCGGCAGCGGCACGAACAGGGCACACTGCTGTGCAGCGTGGGTACAGCCAGTTACCTGCTGGCCGAGGCCGGACTTCTCGACGGGCACTCTGCTACCACCCACTGGAACGACTTTGAGCCGTTCTCGCAACGCTACCCGCAGGTCAACCTGAAACGGCGTCACCTGATTACCCAGAGCGGCAATATTTTCTGCGTCGGCAG
>JBHEPQ010000304.1:0-16748 GCA_046260215.1 Chromatocurvus sp. | reverse complement strand
GCTACGGGCTGACAATAATACTTAGCGTTATCAATCAGTTAGCTTATGTCTGTGGTGCCCAGGAGAGGACTTGAACCTCCACGCCCTTTCGAGCACTAGCACCTGAAGCTAGCGTGTCTACCAATTTCACCACCTGGGCATCGGGTGAAGGTGGGCAAAGTTAATGCCGCCGTCGGCCCTTGTCAAGCTGCAGTCCTGCGTTTTCCTCGCCCGGGCCAGCCCTGCCTGCCGTGTGCCGCCACGCCTAGGCAGGGCGACCACTGTGCGCTCTGTGCTACACTAGGCGCTTTTTGAGGCACGTACCTATGTCGCGACGAGGCAAGAAAGCCGACCCGCACGCCGCCCGCGAGGCGGCGAATTACGAAAACCCCATTCCGTCACGAGAGTTCATTCTGCAGCAGCTGCGCGAGGTTGATCGCCCCGTTGACGGACAGCAGATTGCCGACCTGCTGGGTTTAAGCGAACAGCAGGACGTCGATGCACTGCGCAACCGGCTGCGCGCCATGCAGCGCGATGGCCAGCTTCTCGTTGACCGCCGGGGCACGTATGGCGTGGTCGACAAGATGAACCTGCTGCGCTGTCGAGTCCAGGGCCACCGTGACGGTTACGGTTTTGCCGTGCCAGGCAGGTGGTGAGGATTTCTATTTGAGTGCCCGCCAGATGGGACAGGTGTTCGACGGGGATACCGTGCTGGTTGCCGTGTCGGGTATCGACCGCCGCGGCCGCCAGGAAGGCAAGGTGGTCGAGGTTCTCGAGCGCGGTGTGCAGAAAGTGGTTGGCCGCTATCAGGAAGAGAGCGGTATCGGCTTCGTCTTACCCGACAATGCGCGCATCACGCAGCAGGTGCTGATTCCGCCGACGGCGAAGGGCAAGGCGATTTCCGGTCAGATCGTCACCGCGTTGATCACCGATTACCCCAAGGGTCGGCTGGGTGCCAAGGGCGAGATTATCGAGGTGCTCGGCGATCATCTCGATCCGGGACTCGAGATCGACGTTGCGATACGCGCCCACGGCATCCCCTTTGAATGGCCGGAGCCGGTGCTGGAAGAGGCTTCGTACCTGAAGGATGAGCCGGAAGAAGCGGATAAAAAGAACCGTATCGACATGCGTGATGTTCCCTTCGTCACGATTGATGGTGCGGACGCGCGGGATTTCGACGATGCCGTGTACTGCAAGAAGAAGCGTTTCGGTGGCTGGCGGCTGTGGGTAGCGATCGCGGATGTCTCGCACTACGTGGAGCCCGGTTCGGCGCTGGACGCCGAGGCGCAGACCCGCGGCAACTCCGTGTATTTTCCGGAACACGTGGTACCGATGTTTCCGGAAGTGCTGTCCAACGGTCTGTGTTCCCTGAAGCCCGGTGTCGACCGGCTGTCGCAGGTGGTGGAGATGGATCTCGCCAGCGATGGCACGCTGAAGAAGTTCTGCTTTTTTGAGGCGGTTATACACTCACATGCTCGCCTGACCTATACACAGGTGGGTGAAGCGTTGGAAAACGGTGTCGCCGACGGTGTACCCGCGGAGCGCGTACCCGACCTGCAGCGACTGCAGGCCTTGTATAAGGTGTTGCGGGTGGCGCGCGAGGAGCGCGGCGCGATAGATTTCGAGACGGTGGAGACGCAGATTGTCTTCAACGAGCAGCGCAAGATCGATGCAATCGTTCCAGTGCATCGCAATGATGCCCACAAGCTGATCGAGGAATGCATGCTCTGCGCCAACGTGGCTACTGCGCAGTTCTTCGAGAAGCACAAGCTGCCGACGCTTTTCCGCGTGCACGAGGGCCCCGGCGAGGAACGACTGGAGAATTTGCGTGCCTTTCTCGGGGAGCTGGGTCTTGGGCTGCGCGGCGGAAGCAGTCCCTCGCCCAAGGACTATCAGGCACTGATGGAGCAGGTCGCGGATCGCGACGATGCCAACGTCATACAGACCATGATGCTGCGCTCACTGCGCCAGGCGGTATACCAGCCCGAGAACAAGGGCCACTTCGGTCTCAATTACGAGGGCTACGCCCACTTCACCTCGCCTATCCGGCGCTACCCGGATCTGCTGATTCACCGCGGCATCCGCGCCGTGATCCGCTCGAAGACGCGCAGCAAGCTGGTGCGCCGCGCCGATGGCGCAGAGCTGTTGTCCATGGAGCGCAGCTACCCCTATGACGAGAAGACCGTGACAGCACTGGGCGAGCACTTCTCTGTCACCGAGCGTCGCGCAGACGATGCCACGCGCGATGTGCAGTCCTGGCTCAAGTGCGAGTACCTGCAGGATCATGTCGGCGCAGAGTTCGGCGGCGTGGTCGCGGCGGTCACCAGCTTCGGCCTGTTTGTCGAACTGGAGGACCTGTACATCGAGGGCCTGGTGCATATCACCGCGCTCCCCGGCGACTACTATCGCTTCGACCCCGCTCACCAGCGCCTGGTCGGCGAACGCAGCGGGCGCAACTTCCAGCTTGGCGACAAGGTACAGGTGCAGGTTGCCCGGGTGGATCTGGACGACAAGAAGATTGATCTTGAGCTGATCGAGGCGCCGGCACGGCGCAAGGAGCGCGGAGGCGAGGGCAGTGGCCGCAAGCGCAAGGCCCCGGCAAAGCAGACCCCGAAGACGGCTGAGAGCAAAAAAGGGGGCGATCGCAAAAAAGACGGCGATGCGGCGAATGGTGGAGAAGGCAAGAAGGGTGGCGAAAGCAAGAAAGGGAGCGGCAAGTCGCGGCCGCGGAAAAAGCCGGCGGCCGCTAAATCTGCTGCTGATGCGTCCCCGGCGCCTGCGCAGGGCGGACCGGATATCGAGGTCCTGACCAAGCCCCGGCCGAAGCCAAAGGACAATGACCAGAACGCAGATCAGGCGAAGTCGCAGGGCCAGGACACAGAAGACGGCGGCACCGCACCGAAGAAGAAGTCGCGCCGTCGCGGCGGCAGACGTCGACGCCCGGCCTCCAGCTCCAGCTCCAGCTGACGACAGCGATGGCAAACGTCACCTATGGCATGCATGCGGTGGATGGACTGCTGCGGCGGCGCCCGGGTGAGGTTGGCCGGCTTTGCGTATTGAAAGGTCGCGAGGATCGGCGTGTCCAGGCATTGTTGACGCTTGCCGCCAATCAGGGCGTAACGGTCGAGAGAGTGGATAAGCGTGCCCTTGATGCTCTGGCACCGGGCCGGCATCAGGGGGTAGCCATTGAACTTCGCGCCGGGGGAGCCAGGTCACTTCCCACCGAGCAAGCCTGGCAGGAGCCCGACCTGCTGCAGGCCGTCGACGCGGCGGATCTGCCCTGTCTTCTGCTGATCCTCGATGGCGTTACCGACCCCCACAACCTGGGCGCCTGTCTGCGCAGCGCAGAGGCTGCCGGTGCCATGGCGGTCGTGGTGCCCAGGGACAAGTCGGCCGGCATGACACCCACGGTTCAGAAGGTCGCCTGCGGCGCTGCAGAGGTTCTGCCGTTGGTGCAGGTCACCAATCTGGCGCGAACACTCAAATCGCTGCGCGAGCGCGGCGTCTGGGTTTACGGTGCCGCCGGTGAAGCCACGGCAAGCCTGTACGAGCAGGATCTGGGCACCCCGGTGGCACTGGTGCTGGGTAGCGAAGGCAAGGGGCTGCGGCGACTGACCCGCGAGGGCTGCGATGCCCTGGTGCAGTTGCCCATGGCGGGAAGCGTCAGCAGTCTGAACGTGTCCGTGGCGGCCGGTGTCTGTCTGTTCGAGGCCGTCCGCCAGCGACGCCCGGTGGATGTGAGGCAGACTGCAGGGGCTACTGAAGGGCCTACTGCAGGCCGGCAGCCGCCATCGCCATGACGGCAAGCGTCGCGATCACCGGGATCACCACGGTGACGATGCCGATATCCCGATAGGCCTCGCGATGCGAGAGCTGGGTGATGGTCAGCATGGCCACGACGGCGCCGCAGTGTGGCAGGGAGTCGAAGCCGCCGCTGGCCATGGTGGCAAGACGATGCAGAACGCCGGGCTCAACGCCCATTTCCAGATAGGCGGGGGCGAGGCTCTGCATGAAGATCTGCAGGCCGCCGGAAGCCGAACCGGTGAGTGCCGACACCAGGCTGACGCTCCCAAACAAGGACACAAGCGGCGGCAGCGAGGATTCCAGTGCTGCCGCCGTGAAGTCGGAAAAGCCCTGGGTCTGGGTGATCACGCCGCCGAAACCGATCACGGCGGCAGTGTTGATCAAGGGGAGGATGGCGTCCTGTGTGCCGGCCCCGGCGAGGCGCAGGCCGTGGCGGCGCACGGAAGGAAACAGCAGGATGCTGACCAGGCTACCGGTGAACAGGGCGAAGCTGGGCCACAGAACCGGCTGGCTGGCGGCAAAGCTCAGCAGTTCGCTTACTGTACCGTCTCCGCTTGGCTTACCGAGCAGGCGAGGGGTCACGATAATGCTCAGAACCACGGCAATGGGGAGAACGGCCAGCGGCCAGGGTGGTAGCGGCGAGGCATCAAGCGGACCGCTGATCGCGGCATCCCGCGGGCCGGGGACGAAACCCTCGCCGCGTTGCCGCGCCCTGATGCGCTGTGTTTCCAGATACCACATCCCCAGCGCAAACATGATGATACCGCCGACCAGGCCCAGCCATCCCCCCGCGAACAGGTCCGTGCCCAATGCAGAAGCGCTGATAACATTCTGAATCGACGGCGTGCCGGGTAGGGCGGTCAGCGTGAAGGTGCCGGCTCCGAGGGCAATTGCCCCGCAGAACAGTCGCTTGGGGATGTCAGCCTCCTTGAGCAGGCGCAGGCCAAGAGGGTACATCGCAAAGATCACCACGAACACCACCACGCCGCCGTAGGTCAGCAACCCGCACGCCAGCACCGTAATCCACAGCGCGCGGTGGGCGCCCAGCCGGCGCACCAGGGCCATGGCGACACTGGCCGCTGCGTGACTCTCGCCCATCAGTCGGCCGAACACGGCGCCCGCGGCGAACAGCAGAAAAAAACGGCCGGCAAAGGTAAAGGCGCCCAGCGGGCCGAGAGAGAAGTACTCACCCAGTCCCTGCGCCACGGGGAGGCCGTTGGTGACGATCACGATGACCGAACACAGGAGCGCGGCGAACACGATGTCGATGCCGCGCAGCGCCAACCATATCAGCAGCGCAACGCTGCCGAGCAAGCCAATATAATCCATGCCTGTTTCCTATTTATTATCCAAGGTCGTGTACCCGTGACGGATGGACGTCAGAGTATGGCCTCGATCAGGCAGGGCCCCGGCGTCTGCATGGCGTCACTGAAGTGCCGTGCGAATTCGCTGCCCGTGGTGGCCCGTGTCGCGCGCATGCCAAGCCCTGCGGCGATGGCGCAGAAATCCATGTCCGGCTGCGAGAGATCGAGCAGTGATCGTGTCTTGTCGTTGTCTCCACCGGCGCCGACGCGCTCGAGCTCGATGGCCAGTATCGCGTAGCTGCGGTTGTTGAGCAGAACGACCGTAACGTCTGTCTGCTCGCGCACCATGCTCCACAGGGCCTGTACGGTATACATCGCGCTGCCATCGGCCTGCAGCGCGATGACCTTGTGTCGCGGTCTGGCGATGGCGGCGCCAAAGGCAACGGGCAATCCCTGCCCGATAGCACCGCCAGTGAGCGTCAGCCAGTCATGAGGCGCTGCGCCCTCCATCATGAGGTACACGAGCAGCCCTGCCGTGACCCCCTCATCCACCACAATGCTGTGTGCTGGCATCAGTGCCGTCATGGCGACTCCAATGGATTCTGCATCCAGCGGCTTCTCTCCCGGTAGTTCCGGAAACTGCCCCGACCGTGTCTGCGCGGCCTCGGTGGCATCGAGGTGCTGCGCCAACGCGTCCAGGGCTGCGGGAATATTGTCATCGGCGGTAGCCAGGGTGATGATTTCGCAGCCCTCGGGGGCCAGCCAGCTCGCCTTGCCCGGGGAGGCAAAAAAACTGACCGGTGCCGCGCTACCCACGAGCACCAGCTGCCCCAGGTCTTGCAGAGCCGCCGTCGCCTGTTCGGCAAAATAGGGCAGGCGCTCGACCGGGACACGCCCGGCACCGCGCTGCAGACGTGCAGGAAAGGTCTGGCACAGCAGACGCGCACCAGTTGCCGCAGCGATACGGCCCAGCGTTTCCAGGCAGTCTTCGCGCAGAGCCCGCCCGCCCAGGAAAAAGGCCGCCGGTCGTTCATCCGCCAGTTTCTGTGCGACCTGTTCAATGTTGTCGGGCGGGACCGTGGACGTCACAGCGGGCAGGACGGATGCAGCTGTGTGGTCTGTCTCGTCCCAGGCGCAGTCTGCCGGTGCGATGAGTGTGGCAATGGCGCCGTTGCCGGCTCTGGCGGCGCGCACCGCATCAGCACCCAGCTGGGGTAGATCATGTGATGACCGGGCTACCACGGACCAGTCGGATGTCCACGCAGCCAGTCCTTCCAGGTCTGACGTCAGCGGCGCGTCGTACTGCAGGTGGTAGGTCGCGTGGTCGCCGACAATATTGACCACGGCAGAGCCGGCTCGTCGGGCATTGTGCAGGTTGGCCAGCCCGTTGGAGAGACCGGCGCCGAGATGCAGAAGCGTCAGCGCGGGGCGGTCGGCCATACGGGCATAGCCGTCGGCGGCGCCCGTCACAACGCCCTCGAACAGGCACAGAATCGCGCGCATGCCCGCGGTCTCGCCAATGGCTGCCACCAGCTGCATCTCTGAGGTGCCCGGGTTGGCAAAGCAGGTGTCTATGTCGCTGTCAACGAGGCTGTTCAGCAGGGCTTGCGCGCCATTCATAGGGGGTTGCTCCGGTTGCGTGACTTTATTATTTCATGCAGCCACTGAGTATCGTTCCCGCAGGCGCGGTGTTCAAGGCTGCTTTACTCGGAAAGCGATATCAAAAAGTGATAGTAGAACCAGAATGCATCAAGGTGACAGCCCGGCCCTGCCCGGGCTGGCTGTGCTGTCGTGGTGCCCGCTGCCGTGTTGCTCGCTCTAGTGGAGCTCGCTGTTGCGGTGCTCGCCATGCTTGCTATCCGGAACGCCAGACTATAGACTCCGCCTCCCTTAAAGTGTGTGCTCTCAGGAAGGGCATCACTCCTTGCTGCACCGTCGTGTCGGGCAGCATTTACCCGTAAGGAGTTCGTCAATGCGACATTATGAAATCGTGTTCATGGTCCATCCGGATCAGTCCGAACAGGTGCCTGCCATGGTTGAGCGCTACACCGGCATTATTACCAAGGACGGTGGAACGGTGCATCGCCAGGAAGACTGGGGGCGTCGTCAACTGGCGTTTCCGATCAGCAAGATCCACAAGGCACACTATATTCTGATGAATGTAGAAGCCGGCAATGAGGCAATGGAAGAGCTGAAAACCACTTTCCGCTTTAACGATGCCATCATTCGGCACATGGTGATCCGGCGCGATCAGGCAGATACAGTCGAGTCGCCCATCATGAAGGCGGAAAAGGAAAGCCGTGAGCGCAAGACGCGCTACGAAGAGCGTCAGTCCAGCGAGGGCGACAGCAAGCCAGGAAAGCCTGACGAGCGTCCCGCCCGCACCGAAGAATCCGCTGACGCCTGAGTCCGCCGAAACCGAATAGCAGGAGATTAAGTCATGGCGCGTTTTTTTCGTCGTCGCAAGTTCTGTCGCTTCACCGCCGAGGGCGTGAAGGAAATTGATTATAAGGATCTGGATACGCTGAAAGCCTACGTTTCGGAAACCGGAAAGATAGTGCCCAGCCGCATCACCGGTACCAAGGCGCGCTACCAGCGCCAGCTGTCGACCGCGGTCAAACGCGCTCGTTTCCTGGCACTGCTGCCGTACACGGATTCGCATCAGTAAGGTTGCCGCCCGCCGGCACAAATTGACGCCGGCTGTAGCGAACTGATGAAGGGTCTTGCGACTTTTGTGATGGGCGGTCGCTACCGGGCTTTACTGGTGGCAGTGGCAAGTTCGGGTAGCCTGCTATTCTGCTGGATCGGTGCGGCTGTCACAGCACTGATCACGCTTCGGCGCGGTCCGGCACAGGGATTCTGGATCCTGATGTGGGCGTCCCTGCCCGCGATCGTGGTTACCCGCATGTCAGGCGATACCACGCCGCTGGCACTTCTACTGGGGACTTTCGTCCTCGCCATGGTGCTGCGTCTCTCGGTAAGTCTCGCGCTTGCCGTTCTGATCAGTGCCGTTGTCGGGGTCGTGACAGGCCTGCTGACGTTGACCTTCGGCGGCGTCATGCTGGAGCAGCTGGCTGCCGTGTTTGCCGATTTTGTGCGCGCACTGCAGGAATCCAGCAACACGGAGAATGCAGAGCTGGTTGCGCCTGGCGTGACACAGCTTGCGGGCATGGTCGGCGCTGCCAATGCTGCGCTGTCTGTTTTGTGTCTTGTGCTGGCGCGCTACTGGCAGGCGGCTCTGTTCAACCCGGGCGGTTTTGCGGGAGAATTCCGCGCCCTGCGCTACCCGGCGACCGTCACAGCGGGCCTCGTGGTTGGCGCTCTGGCTCTGGCGAGTATGGGTCTTACGTACCGGAGTTGGGCAGTCAACCTGTTGATTCCGGTGACCGTGGTCGCATTTGCGCTGCTGCACAGCTGGGCCGCTATCCGCGGCCGTGGCAGGGTCTGGCTCTCGGCGATGTACGTTGCGTGGCTGCTGTTTGATGCGGCCAAGCTTGCGCTGGTGGGCCTTGCCCTGGTAGATGCCTGGGCAGATTTTCGCCGACGCTGGTCCGGTGGCGGCAACGATGACTCCAGTAACGATGACCCTGGTGATGGTACATCGGGCCGGGATGACGGTGCCTCGGGGCGGGACGATTGATGACAAGTGGTGGCGGCGCTGTTGTGCACGCCATTCCGATTTTTCAGGGAGCGCAGCTCCCGGTAGTTATTAGAGGAAAGCAGGATGGAAGTCATTCTTCTGGAGAATATCGGCAGTCTGGGTGGTCTGGGTGACAAGGTGGACGTCAAGGCGGGTTACGGCCGGAATTTTCTGATTCCAAAGGGCAAGGCAGTCCCGGCCACAAGCGATAACGTGGCGGCGTTCGAGGCGCGCCGTGCCGAGCTGGAGCGGGCGGCTGCAGAGGCGCTGACAGCGGCCCAGAAGCGCGCCGAAAGTCTCCAGGCACTGGGCACTATCACGATAGAGGCCAACGTCGGTGAGGAAGGCAAGCTGTTTGGCTCTGTCGGCACTCGCGATATCGCTGACGCGGTTACCGCTGCGGGCTGTGAGATTGACAAATCTGAAGTGCGTCTGCCGGAAGGGTCGCTGCGAGAGACGGGCGAATATGAAATATCGGTTCAGCTGCACACGGATGTCACCGCGGAGATGAACGTCGCGGTTGTACCCGAGTAAGCTGGTCTCAAGGGGGCGCCGTCAAGCCCTCCTCCGGCTTCAGTCGGCCGGGGGTTTGCGCTAGGGTGATACCCTTTTTGTCGCATTCAGGGCACCCATGAGTAATCCGGATTACGCAGACTCTTCTTTCCCGTCGCCCCCGCCGGACGACCTGGATGCCGCCCGTATCAAGATGCAGCCGAGTTCGATCGAGGCAGAGCAGTCCGTGCTCGGTGGACTGCTGCTTTCTGCGGATGGCTGGGACGGGGTTGCAGAAGCGATAACCGCGGCAGATTTTTATCGCCCCGATCATCGGCTGATATTTCGCCAGATTTCGCGCCTGGCCGAGGAATCTGAACCGGTTGACGTCATTACCGTCGCCGACAAGCTTCAGGCCAGTGGCGAACTTGAACGGGCGGGCGGTCTGTCCTACCTGACGGAGCTCGCCCAGAGTACACCCAGTGCCTCGAACATACGCGCCTATGCGCAGGTGGTCGGTGAGCGCGCTAACCTGCGTCGACTGATCTCGGTTGCGCAGGATATCGCCGAAAGCGGCTTCAATCCCGAGGGGCGTAGCTCAGAGGAGCTGCTGGACGAGGCCGAGCGCCGCATTATGCAGATCGCGGAGCAGGGCCCCAAGGCCGGCGGTCCGCAGGCACTCAGGCCTTTGCTGCAGACCGCAATCGGCCGTATCGAGGAGCTGTTCCAGTCCGGGGGCGACATCACCGGCCTGAGCACTGGCTATCTCGATCTGGATGGCATGACCTCCGGGCTGCAGCCCTCTGACCTGGTGATCGTTGCGGGGCGTCCGTCGATGGGCAAGACCAGCTTTGCGATGAACCTGGTAGAGCACGCGACGATGAACCAGGACAAGCCGGTGCTGGTGTTCAGTATGGAGATGCCGGCCGATCAGCTGATCGTCCGCATGCTGTCGTCGATCGGGCGTATCAATCAGACGCGAATACGCAACGGCAAGCTGGAAATGGAGGACTGGGACAAGCTTGCAGCGGCAGTAGGCAAGCTCAAGGACGCCAACCTGCTGATCGATGACACCCCCGCTCTCACGCCCACGGAGCTGCGCAGCCGCGCGCGGCGGGTGGCGCGCGAGCACGGCGACATCGGCATGATCATGGTCGATTACCTGCAGCTGATGCAGGTTGCCGGCTCCTCCGAGGGGCGCACGGCAGAGATCTCGGAAATCTCGCGCAATCTCAAGGCGGTCGCCAAGGAATTCAAATGTCCGATGGTCGCCCTGTCACAGCTGAACCGCTCCCTTGAGCAACGCCCGAACAAGCGGCCGGTGAATTCCGACCTGCGCGAATCGGGTGCCATCGAGCAGGATGCCGACGTGATCATGTTCATCTACCGTGACGAGGTCTATAACGAGGACTCCCCGGAAAAAGGAGTCGCCGAAATCATTATCGGTAAACAGCGCAACGGACCCATTGGCGTCTGTCGGCTGGCGTTCATCGACCAGTTTACGCGCTTTGAAAATCTCGCCCGGGGCGCTCAGCAGGCGCAGTAGATGCCGCTCCGCCACCCCGGGTCATGCCGGAGGGTGATCACGGGTACTGCCATTCTCGAGTGGCAAACATAATCGCTATCACAGCCCCGTTTCACGACGTAGCTTGGCCATCTGCGCTTTTTGCTGCGCCGGTGAGAGGGGTTTCGAGGGGGCTTGCTCCAGCGCCGGTGGCGCAGGAATTTCCAGCGTTTCGCCGCGGATAACGCGGGTGCAGAAACGTTGGTACTGGTCCCTGAACACCGGCCATGTCTCGTGTTCCCTGTGGGTCGACAGGAAAAACCAGTCGCAGGCGGCGCCGGCGAAATAGACTGCCGGGTGCGACCAGGCCTGCGCGCGCCGTGGCGAGGCCGCGTTACAGGCCTCGCGATAGGCCTCCCGCGCCGGCGGCAGGCCGTGTGAGGCGGCACCGTGCTGGCAGCAGCGATGCATGCGATGCAGCGTCGGCAGGTATTCACTGGTCTCCAGGGCGTGCCGGGCGCCGAGGAGAATCTGCTCGACCGGATAATCGGAGAGGGACTCCAGCCACAGCTTCTTGATCTGGCTGAGCTGAGTGGCGTCAGGGAATGCGGCATAATACTGGTTGTGGTAGTTGAGCCGGAACAGCGCAAAGACCTGGTTGATTGCCTCGATTCGGGCCGTGTTGTCCTCCTTCTGCCGGTCACTCCGCCCAGGAGGTGTCGCTGAGGTCCTGCTCGAGGCTGCGATCCCGCGTGCGACCTGTTCCACCAGCGTTCTGCTGTCCGTCATGGCCTGCACTCCTGTTGTTGAACTGATTCTGCTTCGCCCAGTGATATTTTACATGCTGCAGGAACTTGGTGTTCCACGAGGTGTGTGTCTGATTGCTGTCGCGCCAGAACAGGATGAATTCGGGTACCAGCGTCATCGCGAAGCTCGGGTCGATATGCGACATACGCAGGATGTCAACGACGTCCTCACTGGGTCGCCAGTCTTCGGGTATGCGCTGCGGTTCGGTACTGTGGCGCACGCTGGATGTGTACTTTGCCCACTGCAGGCGAATGTGCTGGATAAATCGTGAATTCAGCTCTTTGGGTGCGCTGCCGCGCTCGCGCCAGTACAGTATGAATTCGGGAATGGCATCGTGGATAAACTGGCGTTCGATGCCGGCGCGCAGCATAATCTCCATGGCGTCGGCGTTGGGTTTCCAATCATTGTCCAGGGGACGTTCGGGAGATCGGAAAGCCTCGGCGGCGGTCTGCTGTTGCCGCCGCCAGGCACTGAGCACGTGCTGGCGAAACTTGTTCTCCCAGGCGTGGCTGGTCTCGCCACGCTCGCGCCAGTAGAAGACGAAATCTTCCAATTGATCGAGTGCGAAGCTCCGCGGTATGTTGTGATTCAGGGCGAGTAGCTGCAGCAGGTTCTCGCTGGGCGCCCAGCCGGACGGAAGCAGCCCCGCGTGCGGGTAAGACCCTGCGGCAATGCCTGCCCGGCGTGATGTTTTCTCAGGCGGCCTGTGTGCGGCGGCCTGTGTTGCAGCCTGTGGCGCGGCGGGGGCAGAGGGAGCGGAAGACGGCCGTGCGCTGTCAGCCGGTGTCTCGTTAAACGCAAAGGCGAGACGTTCGACACCGACAGCAGCGTCGAGCAAAAGAACGCCCTTGGCGCCGAGGCTGGCGCAGATGCGCTGCAGGTCGTGATTTTCCCAGAAGGGAAGCTGTCGCAACAGCAGGGTCCGTTCGACGCAGAGCCAGTCGCGGTTATCGCTCCGCCGGACCGGCAGATGGTCTAGCAGTGCATGCAGGAACTGCAGCAGTATCGCCTCTTCCAGTCCGAGTGTGGCAGCCAGGCCGGGGGAAAAAACAAGCTGTTGCTCGGGAACGAGCGACGATTCGACCATCGTGACACCTGATCGCGGCTGACGGCCGGCCAGCATACATAGCCGGTGGCTGTAGTTGAAGGTATTACCGGGGATTATTGCGGGAGCAGCATGGCAAAACAGAAAACCGCCTATGTATGCACGGAGTGCGGCTCCGATTATCACAAATGGCAGGGGCAGTGCAGTGACTGCGGTACCTGGAACACGCTGAGCGAAGTGCGACTCGGCAGCGGCAGTGCGGTATCCCCGGCCCGCAGCGGCGCAGGCGCCGGTCGCCGCGCAGGCTTTGCCGGCGCCGTACCGGAGTCCAGGTTGCTCGACGACATCGACTGTGCCGAGGTGGCCCGCTTCACCAGCGGCGCCGGCGAGTTCGATCGGGTGCTCGGTGGCGGTCTGGTACCCGGGTCTGCCATCCTCGTGGGCGGCAGCCCGGGTGCCGGCAAGAGTACGCTGCTGCTGCAGACACTGTGCCACCTGGCCCGCGACATGCCCTGTCTGTACATTACCGGCGAGGAAAGCCTGCAGCAGGTCGCGATGCGTGCCCGTCGCCTCGGCCTGCCCACGGACCAGCTGCGCCTGATGTCGGAGACAAACCTGGAGTCCACATTATCCGCGCTGGACGAGCATCGTCCGCGCGTGGTGGTGGTCGATTCCATACAGGTGGTTCACAGCGACGATATCGCCTCCGCCCCGGGCAGCGTGTCCCAGGTGCGCGAGTGCGCGGCGGCGCTGACCCGCTTTGCCAAGCAGTCGGGCACGGTGCTGTTGCTGGTGGGTCATGTGACCAAGGACGGGTCACTGGCGGGCCCCAAGGTCCTCGAGCACATGATCGACTGCTCCATTCTGCTCGAGGGCAGCGACGACTCGCGCTTTCGCACCCTGCGCGGCCAGAAAAACCGTTTCGGGGCAGTCAATGAGCTGGGAATCTTTGCCATGACCGACGGCGGCCTGCGCGAGGTGCGCAATCCCTCCGCAATTTTTCTTGATCGCAGCGATGCGGCTGCTGCCGGCAGCGCTGTGATGGTGGTCTGGGAGGGCACTCGGCCGCTTCTGGTGGAGATACAGGCGCTGGTGGATGCCAGTCAGCTGGGTAATCCGCGGCGCGTTGCCGTGGGCCTGGAGCAGAACCGCCTGGCCATGCTGCTGGCGGTGCTGCATCGTCACGGTGGCCTGCAGGTCGGTGACCAGGACGTGTTTGCCAACGTGGTCGGGGGCGTCAAGGTGCTGGAGACCAGTGCCGATCTGGCTCTGCTCATGGCCATTGTCTCCAGCTTCCGGGACCGGGTGCTGCCGAGGGATATGGTGATCTTTGGCGAGGTGGGACTATCCGGAGAAATACGCCCGGTGCCCAGTGGTCAGGAGCGGCTGGCGGAGGCGGCCAAACACGGCTTCAGCCGCGCGCTGGTGCCGAGGGCGAATACGCCCAAGCATACGATTCCGGGGATGCAGGTCATTCCCGTCAGCAAACTCGGTGAGGCCCTCGAAGCGCTGCAGTAGACCAACCCGGCGTCCGGGAGGCTTCAATGAGGGCTCCCCACGCTCTTCCATCTGTCGCCAGCGCTGCGATAATGCGCAGCGAAAACCACAGGGATAAAAGTCATGTACAGGGATTTGTCACTCGAGAGATTCATGCAGGGAGTGATCCGGCGCAACCCCGGAGAACCCGAGTTCCACCAGGCGGTACACGAAGTCGCCGATTCGGTGGTGCCCTACGTTATCGAGAACCCGCGCTATCGTGAGGCGGGTATTCTGGAGCGCATGACAGAGCCCGACCGGACGATCATCTTCCGCGTGGTGTGGGAGGATGATGCGGGTAATATCCGGGTCAACCGTGGTTACCGCGTGCAGTTCAACAATGCGATCGGCCCCTACAAGGGTGGCCTGCGCTTTCACCCTTCAGTGAACCTCAGCATTCTCAAATTTCTCGGTTTCGAGCAGACCTTCAAGAACAGCCTCACCACGTTGCCTATCGGCGCCGGCAAGGGCGGGTCCGACTTCGATCCCAAGGGCAAGTCCGACCGTGAGGTGATGCGCTTCTGTCAGTCGTTCATGACCGAACTGGTGAATTACATCGGGCCCAACGTCGATGTCCCGGCTGGGGATATCGGCGTGGGCGCGCGCGAGATCAGCTACCTGTTCGGTCAGTACAAGCGTCTTGCCCGGGAATTTACCGGAGCGCTGACAGGCAAGGAGCTGGAGTATGGGGGCAGTCTGGTGCGCAAGGAGGCGACAGGCTATGGTGCGGCGTTTTTTCTGCAGGCGATGCTGCAGCATCGGGGCGAGGAGGTTGAAGGCAAGACCTGCGTTCTTTCCGGGTCCGGTAACGTCGCTCTTCACTGCGCGGAAAAGCTGCGACACCTTGGGGGCAGGGTGGTGACACTGTCGGACTCAGCGGGTTTCGTCTACGACGCCGATGGCATCAATGAGGAAAAACTCGAGTACATCAAGGTTTTGAAGGACCAGCGCCGTGGCCGTCTCGCCGAGTACGCCGAACGCTACGGCTGTGAATATCACGCCGGTAAAGCCCCCTGGGGCGTGTCCTGTGATCTGGCCTTTCCCTGTGCGACCCAGAACGAGCTGGACCAGCAGGACGCCCGTGACCTCGTTGCCAATGGCTGCACTGCTGTAGTAGAAGGTGCGAACATGCCCACTACGGTGGAGGGCATCAAGGCGCTGACGGGCAGCGGCCTGCTTTATGCCCCGGGCAAGGCGGCCAACGCCGGTGGTGTGGCGGTGTCTGGGCTGGAGATGACCCAGAACAGCATGCGGCTTGCCTGGAGTGCAGAAGAGCTGGAGCGCCGGCTGCAGACCATCATGCGTGACATCCACGGCAAGTGCGTTGAGTACGGTGCTGGCGGCAAGCAGGTTGATTACGTGACAGGCGCCAACGTCGCTGGCTTCCGCAAAGTAGCGGACGCCATGCTGGCCTACGGTGCCGTCTGAGTTATCGCGTCGCCCATTGACAGGGCTCTTCGCTTGCTCACTCCTCCAGTCGACGTATCTCTGCCTCCAGTGACAGTGGATCATCGACCTGCGTGGCCAGCAGCGCGCGTAACGGTTCTATATTCTCGCGATCAACGTGTTCCACGGAGAAACCCAGGCGACCGGTCTCGACATGCTGCAGGAATGCGTGCAATTCCAGAGCCTCGTCATCATCCAGATGTATGATCAGTGTGAAAGGTTCATTGTACTGTGCATCCCAGACATCTGGCTGGTTCGTGGCGACACCGGCAAGAGAAATATCCACCAGCCGCTGGTGCCAGACACTTCCACCCTGGTGGACGTCTACAGCAAGGTCGGGGTGGCCGCGTAGGAAGGTTCGACGATCGTTCTTGTAGTCGCTCATGGCTTTTGGCTCCAGGCTGACGGGAATCAAACGATGTCGGTGGCGTCGGACGCCATCGACAGGCACAACGTTACTTCAACTTGCGGTATTTGACCCGGTGCGGCTGCTCCGCGGCGGCACCCAGGCGGGCTTTTCGATCGTCCTCGTAGTCACTGAAGTTGCCCTCGTGGAAGATCACGCTGCCATCGTCTTCGTAGGCGAGGATGTGCGTGGCGATGCGGTCGAGAAACCAGCGATCGTGGGAAATTACCATGGCCGCTCCGGGAAAGGTGAGAAGCGCCTCTTCCAGTGCGCGCAGCGTCTCGACGTCGAGGTCGTTTGTCGGCTCATCCAGCAACAGCACATTCGCCCCCTGCTTGAGCAGCTTGGCCAGGTGCAGTCGGTTGCGTTCACCGCCGGACAGATCCTTGACGTACTTCTGCTGGTCGGCGCCCTTGAAATTGAAGCGGCCCACATAGGAGCGGGAGTTGACCTCGTAGTTGCCGATGCGTATCACATCCTGCCCGTCCGAGATCTCTTCCCACACCGTCTTGCTGCCATCCAGGTCATCCCTGGACTGGTCGACGTAGCCCAGCTGCACGGTCTCCCCGACATCCACCGTCCCGCCATCGGGCTTTTCCAGATCCATCAGAATGCGGAAAAGCGTGGACTTGCCCATGCCGTTCGCGCCGATGATGCCCACAATACTGCCCTTGGGTACAGTGAACGACACGTTCTCGAACAGCAGCCTGTCTCCGTAGGCCTTCTGCAGGTTATCGACCTCGATGACTTTGTCGCCCAGGCGCGGTCCCGGCGGAATGTAGATC
>JBHEPQ010000270.1:0-2992 GCA_046260215.1 Chromatocurvus sp. | reverse complement strand
CGTGATTCGCTACCATCACGGCATGCACCTCAGGGTTCGTTACCGACGTCGAATCCGGATCGCCCCCGTTCGTGAGTCACAATGGTAGCATACTCTGCTTATTTCAAGGGCGCCGTCGAGCCAACCCCGAAAAAGGAGATCATCATGCGAAGCATCATTGCTTTGAGCCTGTTACTGACGCTTGCTGCCTGTCAGTCGGCATATTACGGGGCCGCGGAGAAATTCGGTGTGCACAAGCGCGACATTCTTGTTGACCGCGTGGAGGCGTCCCGGGATGCGCAGGGTGAAGCCCAGGAAAGCTTCCAGTCCGCCCTCGATCAGCTCACCGCGCTGACCGATTACGACGGCGGTGACCTCGAAAAGATCTACAAGGAAACGGATGCCAACTATAAGCGAGCTGAGTCAGCGGCAGAAACCGTCCGTGAACGCGTCGCCGCCGTGGAGAACGTAGCCGACGCGCTGTTTGAGGAATGGGAGGCGGAAATCGAGCACTATAGCAGCGCATCGCTGAAGGCGAGCAGCCAGCGCAAACTGTATGAGACCCGCGAGCGCTACGCCCGCACCCTCGAAGCCATGCAGACGGCCACGCGCAAGATGGATCCGGTGCTGACGTCGCTGAATGACAATGTTCTATATCTGAAGCACAACCTGAATGCCCGGGCAGTATCGGCTATCCGGGTTGAGTTTGAGAGTATTGAGCGCGATATACGCGCCCTGATTGAGGAAATGCGGCGCTCTATCGCGTCCTCTGAAGACTTCATAAACAACATGCAGGGCGATCGGGCGACCACAGTGTCTGCTCAGGATTCTGCCGGGTGAACACCATGATGTCCGATTCACCCCGCCAGAGCCGCCTGGTCTGGTTACGCTGGGTGATGTCTTCGTCAAACAGAACCGTATGACGCAGCGTCAGGGTCTGATTCCTGGTGACCTCTACTGTGAAGTACAGCCAGGTTTCCCGGTGGCCGGACTCAAAGCCCTGCAGCGACAGCATGCGGGGCTGCTCGCCGCGCTCGCTCAACACCTTGAACGTCTGGCGCAGGTAGGCCTCCAGCGTATTGTGCACGCCGGGTCGCTGTAGCAACACAACACGCTCACCCGCCTGACGCGAGAGCGCATTTTCCAGATCCTCGGGAATAACGCGCAGAGCAACCTCGAGTTGCTCGTTACCCTCGCTCCAGTTGATCTCGGTGTAGCTGCTGTGAAACGGATGCCCGGTGGCGATGCCCGCAGCAAGGGCCGCCACCAGCACGCTGAGCAACAACAGCGTCCGGAAGACAGTCACCGGATCGGCTGCTCCCAGTCATCCTTGTGGTCGCGACGCATGTAATTCGGTTCTTCTTTTTCCTTGAACAGCTGGAAGCGCGTTTTCTGCGGCTGACGCGGCCAGGCGTTATTGCCGGGATCGGCATCTGCAGTGCTGCGATAGGGATCGAACTCGATGCCGGTGATCTCGCGTTCAGTGATGAACAGCTTGGTCACGCTGTCGGCGCTGCGACGCCATATTTCAGCGGGAATGGTGATTTCCTCGGTCGAATCATCGGCGTAGGTGATGCGCAGTGGTAACGGCGTCACCAGACCGCCGCGATTTTCGAACGTTACCGTGTAAAACTGCTTGTCCGTTGCCTGCAACGCCCGCTCACGATCATCGAGTGTTGCCAGAAACTTCTCGTACTGGGCGTAGTCGTAGGGGGTCACGGCAAACTCGTCAAAATCGTTGTAGAAATCTTGCAGGGCCGGCTCCTCATCTACCAGGCGAGTCATTCCGGCGTTGCGTTGCCTGGTCAGGTCGGGCTCCTGTTCGCCTTCCTGCTCGCGGAGCCAGGCCTTCTCTGTGTCGGGGCTCCGGGTGTCGAGCAGATACAGACTGATATCGCTGATGGCGACATCCACGTGGTCAGTGCTGTAGAACCAGCCGCGCCAGAACCAGTCCAGGTCAACGCCCGAGGCGTCTTCCATGGTGCGGAAAAAGTCAGCCGGGGTGGGGCGTTTGAACATCCAGCGGCGCGCGTATTCTCGGAAGGCATAATCGAACAGCTCGCGGCCCATGATGCTTTCACGCAGGATATTGAGCGCGGTCGCCGGCTTGCCATAGGCGTTGTTGCCGAGCTGCAGAACGGAGTCGGAGTTGGTCATGATCGGTACCTGGCCATCGCCGGCCATGTACTCGACCATTTTTTCAGGCGCGCCGCGGCGTGATGGGTAGTCCTCCTCCCACGCCTGCTCTGCCAGGAACTGCAGGAACGTATTCAGGCCCTCATCCATCCAGGTCCACTGGCGCTCGTCGGAATTCACGATCATGGGGAAATAGTTGTGGCCAACCTCGTGGATGATGACGGATATCAATCCGTACTTGCTGCGTTCCCAGGTTTTATCGCCATCCTTCTGGCGCTCGTCCCAATAGGTGCCGTCTGCGTAGGGTCGCGGCTTGTTGAACGTGATCATCGGGTACTCCATGCCGCCGATCGGCCCGTTGACGGAAATGGATACCGGGTAGGGATAGTGAAAGGTGTAGTCGGAGTAGATGTCGATGGTGTGGATGATCGCCGCGGTGGAATACTGGCTCCACAGCGGCTCCGCCTCGTTGGGATAAAAGGACATGGCCATCACGTCCTGATCGCCGCTGCGGGTGCGGCGGGCGTCCCAGATGAACTTGCGTGAGGAGGCAAACGCGAAGTCGCGTACGTTTTCCGCGCGGAAGCGCCAGGTTCTGGTGTTTTCCGAACGGCTGCTTTCATTGGCCCTGGCTTCATCCGGCGTAACAATCAGGCTCAACGCTTCATCATTGACGTTTTCATAGCGTTCCTGCTGGGCCGCCGTCAGCACCTCCCCGGGATTCTGCAGGACGCCGGTCGCCGCCACGATATGGTCGGACGGCACCGTGATGGCAACATCGAAATCGCCCACCTCCAGCGTGAATTCGCCTCTGCCCATGAACTGCCTGTTGTTCCAGCCTTCGTAGTCCGTGTAGGACGCCAGCCGTGGGTACCAC
>JBHEPQ010000155.1:0-8989 GCA_046260215.1 Chromatocurvus sp. | reverse complement strand
GTTAACAGCAGGTCGACCGTATCGCCATCATCGGGATAAGCGCATATTCCGATACTCACGCCGATGTTTAATTCGGCGCCCGCCACTGAGAATGGCTCGAGCAATGCCTGCTGAATTTTTTCAGCGACAATCGAGGCACTTTTATTATTAGTTGCCGAAGGCAGCAAAACCACGAATTCCTCGCCGCCCACTCTGGCCAGAATGTCGTTGGCACGTAGGAGACCGTTCAGGCGTTGTGTCACCTTGCATAGCAGTTCATCGCCTGCTGCATGCCCAAGGGTATCATTCACCTCCTTAAAATGATCGAGGTCGATGAACATGACACTGAAAGTCGCTGATGTACGCCGCGATAGCTCGATGGTGCGCTCCATGACTCGCCAAAATTGTGCGCGGTTCGGCAATCCAGTAAGGGGATCGTGATTAGCTACCAGCTCCAGGCGCTGTTGGTATTGCTTTTGTGTCGTGGTGTCAAAGAAGACCCCGACGTAACCCTGCAGGTCTCCAGACCCGTTCTCTTCGTACACCTGGCTTATCGTCATCTGACACGGATACACGCTACCATCCGCACGCTTGTTCCATACTTCACCGCGCCAACGCTCGCCACTCTCAACGCGATTCATCACGTCGGTAAAGAACTCTCTGGTATGACGGTCCGATACCAGTGTGATCGCAACCTTGCCGATCAATTGCTCCCGGCTGTAGCCAGTAATCTCGAGTAGCGCAGGATTGATATCCGTAATGCATCCGGCAAGGTCAGTAGTAAAGATAGCTTCAGACGCCGAGGAGAACACTTGTGCTGCACGCCGGATTTCGGCTTGAGCAGCATGCAACTGGGTGATGTCATGTCCGGTAATAATCACACCAGAAAGGATGTTGCCTTCATAAAATGGTGAGAACGTAAAACTGAACAATCGACGGCCTTCTGGCCCATCCTGCCAATGACTGAAGTGCACATCGTCACCGCTCATGGCGCGCTTCAGGCGGTCCGCGCTCTCTCCTGCGAACAGCGCAGGAGAGACGTCGCAAACCGGTTTTCCACGCAATGATTCGGGCGTCATACCCAGGTAGCTGGCAAAGGCCGAATTAACCATCCTGAAACACATATCAGTTGACACCAGCGCCATGCAATCTCCGGTTGCTGCCACGACTCGTTCAAAAATCTCCAGCTCGCGCCGGTGGGCCTCAAGCTTCAACTCTACCGCCCGTTCCCTGGTGATATCCCGCACAACAACGGCCACACGTTGCCCGTCAGGCATGACGCGCAGTCGTGATTCGAAACACTTTTTTTCTGCTGAAACCTCGAGCTCGTATTGGAACTGTGCAACAGAATGACTGCGCAGTGACTCTTCCACGGCCGCGTCATGCTTATCGACCACACGACCTGGCATAAAGTCAGCGATATTTTTACCGGGAAAATATTCCGGGTCGCAATACAGCAAAGCCGTATCGGGCGCGTAATGCTCCAGCACCTCACCATCAAGGCTGAGCAAAAACAGTAAATCGGGGATAACACGCGATATAGTCTCGATCAACTCCAGTCTTTCACGCGCCTCGTGTTGTTCACGCCTCATTGCATCAGTATTGACATGAAACCCTATCAGTCGCTGTATCTGACCGTTTGCTGGATCACGCAGCGCTGTCGCCCTCGAGTGAAGCCATACATAGTGGCCATTGCGATGCCGCAGTCGAAATTCGGTATCCCAGACACTGTCAGTGCTTCGTACAAAATCCTCAAACGCCTGCAGCTGGCTGTCGCGCTCGTCCGGGTGCAATCTTTCCGACCAGGTAGAAAGCGCGTTTGGAAGTTCGTGTTCTGCGTAACCTAATTGCGACTTCCAGCCTGGCGATAGATAAACCACATCGCTGGCAAAATCCAAATCGAAGATGCCGTCAGGAATTGAGTCGGTAAGCAGATTGAGGCGTTTTTCACTTTCGTCAAGCCGCTGTAGGTTACTCATCTCGCCGGTAATATCGTCAAACACGGAAAGCACCACGCCCGGTTTGATTCGATATAAAGAATTGCGGTAGGTGCCTCCGCGTACCGCATCGTGGTAACGGAGCGTCGGCACATGCTCGGTTGCACCGCTTTCGCAGACCTTCGCTACCAGATCGACCACCCCCGCCGCCTCAGCCCTGGGGAGCAGGTTGACAAGATCCTTACCCACCGCATCATCCGCAGATGAAAGCCTGGCAATACCGAGCCCCGCATCGTTGATAGCACTGATGCGAAAACCGCTGGGTGCGCTGTTGGAATCCCGATTATAGAGTATCAAACCGCTGTGCATTGCGTTGAATGCAAGTTCAAATACCTCGAGCTTCTCTACTCCAGGGTTTTCGTGTGTCTGATTCAAGTGAATCTCCGGCAGCCCGTCGTTACCCATTTCTCCACACCATTCGGACACCGTCCGCGCACCAGAGAACAGGGATTGCATGCCCTGGAACAGGGAACATTACATCAACACAAAGCAGATCACCGTCATTATTGAGCCGGCTCAATTGATGTAATGAAGCCTGCAATGTCCGGTTGCGATCCTTTAGTGCTTCAGTGAGTTTCTGGCTGCGGCTGATGGCATCACCAAGAACAAGGGCACCCAGGGTAATAAAGATCAAGTAGGCCTGGACTTGATCCATGGGGCCGAGCGCACGGTCGGCGAAATGAGAGGCCAGAATGAAAACAGAAACAGGAGGTGTACCGAGGTTGCCACCCAGGATACCGTTGCGCAAAATCAATGACGAAATTCCCAGCAGCATGATAATTCAAAGGTAGTAGGCGAACGGGCTCAGGTCCACCAGAAATGGAAGCAATGCTGCGGCGGCACTCACTCTCAGCGGGGAAAAATACAGCGGTTCTGACTGATCACTGCCAAAACGTCCGACAACGAACACACCCAGCGCATAGCTCGGGAGTGGTAAGGCGGCGCTGACCACGGTACGCCAGAAATTCGACCAGGCGAAAACAATATTATAAAAGAGCAGTATCGCGGCGATCTCCGACAGCCACAACAGCCACCAGTCCCGTGGCCGCGTGAAGATTAGCGTCGCTACGCGTAGACCGGCCGGTAAAAACCAGGACACTGATTCCGGTACAGTTTGCAGGCCCACAGAAAGCCGCCAGGAGACGGCGGTCACAGCCAGTTCAGGATCGCCTCGGCCACGGCGCCGGGCTTCTGATGGTGCAGCCAGTGATCGGCGCCCGGGATCGCCACTCGAGTCAGGTCGGGCGCGTATTCCTCCAGCCCCTCGTTCGTTTGCGGCAACAGAGCGGTGTCGTCGCTCCCCCAGATAAGCAGGTGCGGACAGCGGATGCGCATCCGCTCGGGGTCGAATGCAAGTCCCTCTATCGCCTCGCCCGCGGCGCCGAGCTTAAGCGGTGAGGCACGGTACCAGTTGACCATGCCCCGCAGTCCCGCGGCGTCGCGCCAGGCGGCCTTGTAGTCCGCCAGCGTTTCGCCCTCCAGCCAGCTCATGTCCATATTGGCCGAAAACAGCGCCGTCAGCCGCCCGAAATCATCGGCCGCCAGGATATCCTCCGCCCCCTCGCGCCGCAGAAAATGAATGTACTGCGAGGCGTCCGTCTGCGCCCCGCCCCTGGCCAGTTCTCTCTGGAACGTGGCAGGGTGCGCGCCGTTAAGGATAATCAGCCGATCCACCAGGTCAGGCCGGGCAATCGTCAGCGCATAGGCCACTGACGCGCCCCAGTCGTGACCCAGTAGAACCAGTGGGTCATCCCCGATCAGTGCCACGATGTCTGACACCAGAAGCGCGGTCTTGTACTGTGCACCCTCCCCCGGCCGCCAGCTCTGGCCATATCCGCGCTGGTCCGGTGCAATGCAATGAAACCGCTCGGCCAGAAGTGGCGCGAGGTCATTCCAGGCGGCGGAATATTCCGGGAACCCATGCAACATGAGCAATCGGGGCGCATTGCGTTCCCCCCAGTGCCGCACGAGGAAGTCTTCTCCGTCCAGGGTGACCGTTTCTTTCCAATGTGCCGGCATGACGCTCTCGCTTATTCAATTTCGTCCAGTGGACTGCCTTCAATCTGAATTTGTGACTTCGGTGGTCCCCGCATTACGACCACCGATGATTCTCGCAGCCATAACTGTTCACGAATTCAGGACTCGTTTTACCAACACCGGACCGACCAGTTCGAAAACAAGGGTAGAGGCAACCACCACCGGAAGAATAGTGTCGCGGATTTCCGGAAACTGCTCGGCTGCCAGCAATGCCATACCGATTGCTATGCCTGCCTGCGGTGTCAGAGCCAGGCCAATGTTGCGGGGGAGTGTGTTTTGCTCGTCCCGGATGAACAACACGGCGAGAAGGCCACCCAACACACGGCCTGCCAGGCGCAGGGTAATGTAGAGAACTGTCAACCAAACCGCATCGTCCAGTTTATACAGATCAATGCTGGCACCGGAGAGAACAAAAAAGAACACCAGGAACGGCCACTCTATCAGCTCAATTTCCCGGAAGGACCGGGTGTGGTGGGATGAGACATTTGCCACTATCGTGCCGGCAACCATGGACGCCAAAAGTGAGGACACGCCCAGTAAAGAGGACAGTCCGGCAAGTAGAAGGATTACCGCAACTGCTTCGACCTGAGTCGGTTCTCCTGGCAGGAGGCGACCAGTAAGCCACGCCGCTGGCAGGCCGATCAACGCGCCGACAATGATTGCTCCGCCAAGCTCCCACAGGGCGTGCAGCAAAGCCTGCTGTCCATTGCCACTCAATACCCATCCAAGAACCGCCATACTCAGGCCGAATATAACAATCCCCCAGGCATCATCGATAGCGACAATGCCCAGCAACACCTTGGCGCGCAAACGGGTATCCTTGCTTTCTCTAACCGTTTCACTGACAGCCGCGGGATCGGTCGCGACGGAAAGGGCTGCCAGCGGGATTGCAACGACGAGTGGAAAGCCCAGCATCAGCAAACCGGCGCCGACCATCAATGCGCTAACCACAATCACGAACAGCGAGATCACCAGAATTAGTGGCCCCGTATGACGCAGCCGCTCTATTGTCAATTCGCTACCCAGCAAAAATGCCACCATCACCAGGGCTAGCTTGATCAGAGGTTCACTGAGCCCATCCAGCAACTGTGCATTCTGCTCGGCGAAGCATACCTGCTGGACAAATGCGATCCCGACCCCGACCAGCACCAGAATAGATATTCGTGGAACGCGGGTGCGTCTGGCCAGAGCATCGGCAAAAATGCTGACGGACAAAATAACACCCATCAAGACAATGCTCAGTGTGGTCTGGTTAACCTCTATCAACGTTAATGCCGAGATCACTATGACTCCTTACCTCGGCCCTCTTCCCAACCAAATCCTGGTCGGAATTCACAGGGAATAGAAACGAACCTCAGGTATGTCGAGTGTCGGCCGCGAGCAATGACAGCTCCCAGTCTATCCAGCCCACCCTGACCTGCGCCTACGGTGCGCGAGGGCGCCGGATTCGACTGCTGCGTAGAAAAGTTTGCTCCTGCCTGTTCCT
The DNA here is from genome assembly GCA_046260215.1 of Chromatocurvus sp. Classification (GTDB taxonomy): domain Bacteria; phylum Pseudomonadota; class Gammaproteobacteria; order Pseudomonadales; family Halieaceae; genus Chromatocurvus. The sequence goes on along the minus strand of JBHEPQ010000155.1, from coordinate 3,490 downwards.
TGCGCTGACAATATAGAATGACTTTCGTCTTGGCTCTACTACCGGTTATTGCCGTCGTCTCGATCGGCTACATTCTTGCCCATCGGAACAGCCTGCCGCCCGAGGGCTGGCGGGGCATTGAACGACTCTGCTATGTCCTGATTTTTCCCTGCCTGATTATCCGGGTGTTGGCGACTGCGCCTTTCGATGAGTCTCCATGGCGGATGGCCCTGGCACTGATCGCGGCCCAGATTGCGATGGCCGGTGTGGGCCACGCCGCACGGTTTTCGCCCGGAATCGCGCGACCCGCGATCGGCTGTATTATCCAGTCCAATGTCCGCTGGAATACCTTTGTGGCGCTGTCCCTGGCGGGGACGCTGTTTGGCGACGAAGGTCTGGCGCTTACCGCCGTCGCAGCGGCAGCCATGATTCCTACTGCAAACATTATCTCGGTCCTCGGCTTCAGCCAGTACGGCGAGGCCCACATACGGCGACACCCGCTCCTCGAGATGTTTCAGAATCCGCTGGTGATTGCCTGCATCATCGGCGGACTGATCAACGTCAGCGGCCTTGGCATTCCCGCCATTGCCGACCAGGTCATGGCGACACTTGCATCCGCTGCGCTGCCCATGGGCCTGCTGGTCGCCGGTGCAGGCCTCAATTTGAACGCGCTGAAGCACACAGGTACCCGCACCCTGGTCTGGTCTTTGGTGCGACTCCTGCTGATGCCAATTCTGGCCATCAGCGTCGGCCTGGTGCTCGACGTCAGCGACGTCAGCCTCGCGGTGATCGCCATCGCCGCAGCCACTCCCACCGCCACCAACGGCTACGTCCTTGCCCGTCAACTGGGTGGGGATGCGCCCTTCATGGCCAACCTGATTGCCGCTCAGACTGTGCTTGCCGTGCTCACAATGCCACTCATCATGTGGCTATTCGATTTAGGCTGAACCGCCGCACCTTCAGATCCTGCGCGGTTTGCAATGCTGCCGATGGTAATTCCCGACCCCCTGGAAACTCTTAACCTTCTAGCACTCCCTTCCTTCCAGCAGACCCCGAGCGCAAAATCAGCCGGGGCAATCATGTGGACTAACCGTCCTCGAGGAAGCTTTCGGCGGTTTGCCCCCGTCTTGACATCCCAGCCGCAATCTCGCGCATCATCCCGAAAACGGCGAAAATTTCCTCTTTTTCTGCATCGCTTATTGAGGCGATATCACAGTTAAAACCAAATTCGTGATACAGGTAAGGGTCGCTTGTTCGTAAAGGCCCCATATCAATGCATGCCTGTACTGCGGCCTGCAGTACGTCAATATCCAGACTAACCGTATCTTTCATAAAACTGTCCTCGGAACGTGTTACTGCCTGACTGGAGTCTATGCTGTAGGCGCGGGTCAAGCCGGTGTTTCGCCTACCCGGGATGCCGGCCTCGAGCAGGCCGCGTCTCAAGCGAAGCGACCACGATCAGCGACAGAAGACCCACATGAAAGAGTGCTAGCGCCGGGATCAGATAGGCCAGGCTGGTAATCAGCGTTGCACCCATCGCCAGGCACCAGCAGGCGACGATGGCCACAAGACGCAATCGACGACTCAACGGCGACTTCAGGCGCCAGGCAACAAGACCTGCAGCGGCTGCCGCCGTCGCCAGCTTGATAATGCCCATGAAGCGCAGCAGGAGCGCCAACTCCGCGTCACTCGCGTAGCCCGCGGCGCCGCGACTGACAATGAGCCCCGCCGCCACCGCGACCAGCAATCCAGCCACCAACGTGGTCCTTGGCGCTGGCAGACTCAACAGCCGCCACACCGGGGTGAGGCCAGCATTGGCCGTAGGACTGGAGCTTGTATTCATTGCACCCTCCGCATATTCGCTAACGCTTCAAGTCTAGACTTCGCAAGCCGCGTATACCAGTGCATGTCCGAGTGTTTTGTGGGGACGGCACGATTATCTCGTGCACGCTGATGAAAATTCTGTCATCGACAGTTACACCATCGTCACTGCCCGGCTGATTTACCGTTTTGCCCCATAGAGCCTGGCAGGTCGCCCTGTTCGGCACGAATCCCGGCGATGTGATTCCCGGATTTTTCCGGGTTTGCGTACAAAACCGTCACCGAAGCGTAGACTCATGGCACGATTAATAGGAGAGCGGGAATGATTCAATCTGTAAACAGCGGTGGTCGAGGCCAGTCGGGCCCACCGGACCTGACTGAGTTGATGAAGAAGTTCACTTCCGGCGGTCCCTCGGGCGGCCGCGCGGGTGGCGTTGTTGTCGGCATCATCGTGCTCGTGCTGCTGGCGTGGGGAGCACTGACCTGTTTTTACACGGTACAGCCGGAAGAGCGGGCCGTGGTGAAACGCTTCGGTTCCGTCACGGGCATTACCGACCCTGGCCTGCACTTCCGGCTTCCCTTCGGCATCGACCAGATTCAGTGGGTGGCCACTGAGCGCGTGCTCAAGCAGGAATTCGGCTTTCGCACCCAGGGTACCCGGCAAGCTGAACGCTCGACCTACAGCGATGCCCAGTTCGAAGATGAGTCCCTGATGCTCACCGGCGATCTCAACATGATCGATGTGGAGTGGGTAGTCCAGTATCGCATTGATGACCCCATCAAGTTCCTCTACCAGATGCGCGAGCCTACCCGGACTCTGCGCGATATTTCCGAGTCGGTCATGCGCCGTATCGTCGGCAACATGCTGGGTTCCGAAGTGTTGACCATCGGCCGCGTGGAAATTCAGCAAAAAGGCGGTGAAGAGATTCAGGAAATACTCGACCAGTACGATGCCGGTATTCGAATCAGTACCGTCGAAATGCAGGACGTCGTGCCGCCCCCGGCCGTGCAGCCGGCATTCAACGAAGTCAACGAGGCACGCCAGGAGCGGGAACGCATGATCAACGAAGCGCAGAAGCGCGTTAACCAGGAGATTCCCAACGCCGAGGGTACCGCCCTGCGCACGGTGGCCGAAGCCGAGGGTTATGCCACGGAACGGGTAAACCGGGCCGACGGTGAGTCCATACGGTTCAGTGCCGTACTGCAGGAATACCAGCAGGCACCCACGGTCACGCGATCGCGCCTGTACCTGGAAACCCTGAACGAAGTGCTGCCGAGAATCGGACAGCTACTGGTCGTACAGGAGGGGCAGGTGGGACCACTCCCCCTGCTCGATGTTAACCGTAACGGGACGCGCGCCGCCGGAGGTGACCGATGAAAACCACACTGCTTGCTATCGTTGCCGCGATTGCCGTCATTTTCGGTTACGTGACTCTTTACACCGTGGATGAGGCCGAACAGGCGATCGTGGTCCAGTTCGGTGAACCGATTGGCGATGTGATTGACGAGCCGGGCCTGAAGTTCAAGCTGCCCTGGCAGAACGTGCGCCATTTCGACAAGCGCCTGCTGGTCTGGGATGGCGACGTGACGCAGATTCCCACCCTGGGCCGGGAGTTCATTCTGGTGGATACCACGGCCCGCTGGCGGATCACCGATCCGCTGCTGTTCCTGACCAGCGTCCGCGATGAAG
>JBHEPQ010000249.1:0-11613 GCA_046260215.1 Chromatocurvus sp. | reverse complement strand
TCTTCTGCAAGCTGCGGTTCCCTAATCTGCTGCAGTTCGGGCCCTACGAGCTCACTCTCCAATGCCGGCATGATCGCCGCAGCCCACCACCACCTGTATCGCTGGGTCCCCACGAACCCCCGGGCGCTCTCCCAAACTCTGAGGAACCTGCCCCACCACCCCGCTCGCTGGGCCCCGCATAACCCGGACGCTCTCCCAAACTCCGAGGAGCCTGACGCCCCACCCACCCCGAAACGATGCCCTTCCCTCGTTTCGGGGTGGGTGGGGCGTCAGGCGACCGCGCAAGGGCAGGAAGATGCCCCTCCCTCGTTCCGGGGGTGGGCGCGGGGCAGGCGACCGCACAAACGATGGACGACGAGCGTTCCACCACACAGCCCGAGTGTGTCCGAACCGACGAGCACTCTGTGCTAGACTTCAGGAGAAATAACTCCGGCTGTCCAGGAACCAGGAAACATGGTCATCAAACCCCGCGTCCGCGGCTTTCTCTGCACCACTACCCACCCTGTCGGCTGTGCCACCAACGTCAAGGCGCAGATCGCCCATGTGCGCAGGCAGGGCCCCATACCGGACGCGCCGGGGCGCGTGCTGGTGATCGGGGCCTCCACCGGTTATGGACTGGCCTCGCGGATCACCGCCGCGTTCGGTGGCGGGGCCGACACACTGGGTATCTTCTTTGAAAAGGAGGGCAGTGAGCGTAAGCCCGGCTCCGCCGGCTGGTACAACAGCGCGGCGTTCCACGCCGAGGCCGAGGCGGCAGGTCTGTACGCCCGCAGCATCAACGGCGATGCCTTCAGTGACGAGGTCAAGGCGCGGGCAATCGATGAGATCAAGGCACACATGGGCCAGGTCGATCTGGTGATCTATAGCCTCGCCGCGCCGCGCCGCGAGCACCCGAAGACCGGGGTGGTGCATACGTCCACCCTCAAGCCTATCGGCAAGGACACGGTGCAGAAGGGCGTCAATACCGACAAGGAAGCGATACAGGAATACCACATTGAAGCCGCCACCCAGGAGGAGATCGATAACACGGTCGCGGTCATGGGCGGCGAGGACTGGCAGTTCTGGATCGAGGCGCTGGATGCAGCAGGCGTGCTGGCCGAGGGCTGCAAGACCACGGCCTATACGTATATCGGCGAGAAGATTACCTGGGACATTTACTGGCACGGCACCATCGGCGCGGCCAAGAAGGACCTCGACCGGCGCGTGCTGACGCTGCGCGAGCGTCTGGCGCAGAAGGGCGGTGACGCCCGGGTGTCGGTACTCAAGGCGGTGGTCACCCAGGCCAGTGCGGCAATCCCGGCCATGCCCATCTACCTGGCGCTGCTGTTCAGGGTGATGAAGGAGCGGGGCACGCACGAGGGCTGTATTCAGCAGGTTGACGGGCTGTTTCGCGAGTCTCTTTACGGCGCAAAGCCGGTGCTCGATGACGAGGGGCGCCTGCGCGCCGATGGCAGGGAGCTGGATCCGGCGGTGCAGGCCGAGGTCGCCCGCCTCTGGCAGCAGGTCACCACGGAAAACCTGCACGAGGTATCTGATTTTGCCGGCTACCGACGCGAATTCCTGCAGCTTTTTGGCTTCGAGGTTGAGGGCGTCGATTACGATGCCGACGTTGACCCCGTCGTGCCGATTCCTCAGCTCGTTTAGGGCGCTGGCTTATGCTTGAACCGGGCATTCCCGAGCAGATCACGCCGCTGGTGCGCCGCCTTGTGGCGCCCAATCCGGGGCCGATGACCGGCCCCGGGACCAATACATATCTACTGGGCCACGAGGAGGTGATCGTCGTCGATCCGGGTCCGGCGCTGCCGGAACACATTGATGCGATTCTGGCGGCGGGTGGCGGCAGGATCCGCGCGATCGCCTGCACCCACACCCATCCCGACCACTCTCCGGCGTGGCAGGCGGTGGCTGAGGCGACTGGCGCCGAGGTCCACGGCGCGCTGCCGGCGAACGACAGCCATCAGGACGATACCTTTGCGCCAACCAGCGTGCTCACCCATGAAACCCGCCTGCAGACCCCGGAGCTGTCGCTGCTGGCCATTCATACGCCGGGCCATGTCAGCAATCACTACTGTTTCCTGCTGGAGTCGGAGGGTGTGCTGTTTGCCGGCGATCACATCATGCAGGGGTCGACGGTGGTCATCATTCCCCCCGGCGGTGATATGGCAGCCTATATCGAATCATTGCAGCGCCTGCTGCACTATCCGATCAAATGCGTCGCACCCGGGCATGGCACACTGATCGAGGACAGCGAGCGGGAGATCTCGCGCCTGGTGCGCCACCGCCAGCTGCGCGAGGCCAGCGTGGTTGCCGGTCTGCAGAAGCTGGGACGCTGCGATCTGGATGAGCTGGTCAAGGTGGTTTACAACGACGTCGATCCGGCGCTGCACCCCTGGGCTCAGTTGTCGATGAGCGCGCACCTGATCAAGCTGGCCGGCGAGCAGCGCGCAACGGGCAGTGACGATGGCCGCGTCTGGGAGCTGGCCGGCTGAAGTGAGGAGCCGACCCGGCGGGTCGTCGAAGCTGAGCCACCGCAGCGAGGTAAAGCAGGATAACGCAGGGTAAAGCAGGATAAAGCAACGTAAACGGAACAACGCAGATACAAGCATAAAGGAGCGATGCATGAACGGCCTGATGATGGACTTTCCGCTGACGATCACCTCTATCATGCAGCACGCAGACAGCGTGCACGGTGACAGCGAGATCGTATCAGTTACCCGCGACAACCCGCGCCACCGCTACACCTATCGCGATGCCTTCCGGCGTACCCGGCAACTCGCCAACGCCCTGGCCGCCTGGCCGCTGGAATCGGGCAACAGCGTGGCCACCCTGGCCTGGAACGATTACCGCCACTTCGAGGTGTACTATGCTTCGGCCTGCAGCGGCCTCGTCTGCCACACCATCAACCCGCGGCTGTTTCCCGAGCAGATCGTCTACATCATCAATCACGCCGAGGACAAGGTGCTGTTTGTCGATCCGGACTTTATGCCGCTGGTGGAAGCGATTGCCGACAAGTGCCCGGGCGTGGAGCACTGGGTTGTGCTGACCAGTGAAGAGCACATGCCGGAGACCACGCTTCCCAACGCGATCTGCTACGAGCGCCTGGTGCACAGCCATTCCGACGCTTTCGACTGGCCGCAGCTCGACGAAAACCAGGCCTGCGCCCTGTGCTATACCTCCGGCACCACCGGCAATCCGAAGGGCGTTCTGTACTCGCACCGCTCCACCATGCTGCACGCCTACGCCACGCTGATGCCGGATGCGCTGGGGCTCGCGCACCACGACACGGTGCTGCCCATCGTGCCCATGTTTCACGTCAATGCCTGGGGCACGCCCTACGGCGCGCCCATGGTCGGCGCGAAAATCGTGTTCCCGGGCAATAAAATGGGTGACGGCGAAACGCTGGCGACGCTGATCAATGAAGAGCACGTCACCCGCTCCGCCGGTGTGCCGACAGTGTGGTTGAACCTGCTGAATTACCTGAAAAAGTCCGGCAAGACGGTCGAGTCGCTGAAGCAGATCATCGTCGGTGGCGCGGCCTGCCCGCTGTCCATCATGGAAGCCTTTGACCAGCACGGGGTCGAGACCCGCGTCGGCTGGGGCATGACCGAGATGAGTCCACTGGGCAGTGCCAACGCCAGTTATCACGAGCGAGACCGGCATTCGTCCGAGTCTTTCGCGAAGCTGCGTCAGAAGGCGGGCAAGCCGATCTTCGGGGTGGAAATGAAGATTGTCGACGACGACGGCAAGACGCTCCCCTGGGACGGCGAAGCCTACGGTTCCCTGAAAGTGCGGGGTCCGTGGATCTGCTCGGGCTATTTCAAGCTTGACAAGTCCGACGCCCATGCCGAGGAAGGCTGGTTTGAGACGGGCGACGTCGCCACCATCGACCCCCAGGGCTATATGGCGATCACTGACCGTACCAAGGACGTGATCAAGTCCGGCGGCGAATGGATCTCCTCCATCGAGATAGAGAACGTCGCCACCGACCATCCCAAGGTGGCCGAGGCCGCGGTGATCGGCCGCTACCATCCGAAGTGGTCCGAGCGACCCCTGCTGGTGGTGGTCAAGGCCGCCGACGGCGCGGACCTGACCCCGGAAGATATGCTGGCCTGGTTCGACGGCAAGATCGCAAAATGGTGCACGCCGGATGCGGTGGAGTTCATCGACGAGCTGCCCCATGGCGCCACCGGCAAGATCCAGAAGGTGGAGCTGCGCGAGCATTTCAAGGATTACGCCTTTGATGAGTGACAGGCACAGCGCCGGAAGGTCGCGTAGAATGAATCATTCGGCGGCCAGGACGTCTAACCTTGTAAGCAGGCTTGAATCCCGCGGGCCAGAGCCGGCCACGGCAGCTGCCAACACACGCACGCAACAGGCTCCGGCATGAAAAAAATCGGCGAACTGCTGATTGCACAGGGCAAACTTTCCGAACGCGACGTCGAGCGGGCGCTGCTGGCGCAGGCCGAGATGGGTGATCTGTTCGGCCGCGTGCTGGTCAAGCTCGGCCTGGTGTCGGAGCTGGATTTCGCCCAGGCGTTGAGCGAGCAGCTCGACATTCCCCTGCTGCTGGCCGCCGACTACCCGGAAGAGCCCCTGCACCTGGACGCCGTGGCCAGGGACTTTCTGGCCAGCAACGCGCTGGTGCCGGTGGCGGTATCGGAGGCCGGCGTGCGCTTTGCCGCTGCGGTACCCCAGGACGGCTTCGCTGCCCGGGCACTGGCCATGGCGTTGGAAAAGCCGGTGGATATTGCCCTCGGCCTTGAGACGGATATCGCCCGCGCCCTGGAGCGCTACCTGCGCGGCCAGGAGGACGAAGACGAGCGCGAGGACATCGCCGACCAGTTTGCCGGCCAGAGCGACGACGAGTTTATCGAGCACCTGCGCGATCTGGCCAGCGAGGCGCCGGTGATCCGGCTGGTCAACCAGGTGATCCACCGTGCGCTGGACATGGGTGCGTCGGACATTCACGTCGAGCCCTTCGAGAATGGCCTGCACCTGCGCTATCGCGTCGACGGCGTGCTACAGGAGTACCCGGACCCGCCGCCGCCGTCACTGGCGCCGGCGATCGCCTCGCGCATCAAGCTGCTGTCGCACATGAATATCGCCGAGCGTCGCCTGCCCCAGGACGGGCGCATCATGACCCGGGTCAAGGGCCACGAGCTGGATCTTCGCGTATCCACCATTCCCACCGTGCACGGCGAGAGCATTGTGATGCGCGTGCTCGACCGCGAGAGCATCCAGCTCAGCCTGCCGGATATGGGCTTTTCCGGCGACACGCTGGAGCGCTACCAGTCCCTGCTCACCCGCCCCCACGGGGTACTGCTGGTCACCGGCCCCACCGGTTCCGGCAAGACCACCACGCTGTATGCCTCGCTGGCGTCTATCGATACCCAGCGCCTCAAGGTCATCACCGTGGAAGATCCGGTGGAGTACCAGCTCGATGGCGTTAACCAGATCCAGGTGCAGGCGCAGATTGAACTCACCTTTGCCCGTGCGCTGCGCTCCATTCTGCGCCAGGACCCGGACATCATCATGATCGGCGAGATGCGCGACACCGAGACCGCGCAGATCGGCGTGCAGTCGGCACTCACCGGTCACCTGGTGCTGTCCACCCTGCACACCAACACCGCCGCCGGCGCCATCACCCGGCTCGAGGACATGGGCGTCGAGCGCTATCTGATTACCTCCTCGGTAAACGGCGTGCTCGCGCAGCGCCTCGTGCGCACCCTCTGCAGCAGCTGCAAGGAGACCGTGGAACTCGGGGATACCGCGATTGCCCGCTACGGCCTCAAGCGCTTCCTGCCCGCCGGTCAGCACAGCGTGTACCAGGCCAAAGGCTGTGATCACTGTATGCAGACCGGCTACATTGGCCGCACCGCCATCCACGAGCTGTTCCTGCTCGACAGCGATATGCACGATGTCATCATGGGCGGTGCGGATGCCACCGTGCTGCACACGGCGGCACGCCGCCAGGGCATGATTACGCTGTACGAGGATGGCCTGCGCAAGGTGGTGCTGGGTGAAACCTCGCTGGAAGAGGTGATGCGCGTAACCCAGGACCAGAGCGGCGACGAGGTCATGGCGCCGGTCGCGGCTGGCGGCGCGCAATCGGCGCTGGCCTGAGGTCGACATGGCGCAGTTCTACTACCGGGCCCTGGGCCGCGACGGCAAGAGCCTCGATGGCACGATAGAGGCCGATGCCCTGGAGATGGCCCAGCGCCAGCTGCGCGGCCAGGGACTAACCCTGCTCAAGCTGGAGGCGGGCAGTGGCGGGGCGTCCAACGCGCGCCAGGGCAAGCCGCCGGGTCGGCAGGATATTCTGTCCATGACTTCGGAACTGGCGGTGCTGCTGCGCGCCGGTCTGCCCCTGGACCGCGCGCTCAAGGTGCTGATCGACATGGCCTCCGTGCCCGCGATGCAGGCGCTGCTGCAGGACCTGCTGAAAGCGGTCAAGGGCGGCAAACCCCTGAGCACGGGTCTGGCGCCTCACGCCGATGTGTTCGGCAACTTCTACATCAATATGGTGCGCTCCGGCGAGGCCAGCGGCCAGCTCGGCTCGGTGCTCGACCGCCTGGTCGAGTATCTTGAAAGCGCCAAGGCCAATCGCGACAGCGTGGTCTCGGCGCTGATCTACCCGGCGATCCTGCTGCTGGTCGCGGTGCTGTCCATCGTGGTCATGCTCGGCTTTGTGGTGCCCCAGTTCGAGACCCTGTTCAACGACATGGGCGATGCGCTGCCGGCGCTAACCAGCATGGTGCTCGCCAGCGCCGATTTCATTCAGCGCTGGGGACTGCTGTTGCTGATACTCGCCATTGGCGGCGGTATCGCGCTGCGGCGCTGGGCGACCTCCGAGGCTGGCATTCGCAGCATCCACCAGCGCATGCTGTCGCTGCCGATCATAGGCAATATCGTGTTCGAGTTCGAGGTGGCAAAATTTGCGCGCACGGTGGGAACGTTGCTGAGCAACGGGGTGTCACTGTTACAGGCGATTTCCATCGCCATCGATACCGTCGACAATCGCACGGTGAAACAGGCGCTGCAGGTGCTGCCGCCGGCGGTAAAATCGGGCAAGCGCATGTCGATAGCGCTGGATGAAGCCGGTCTGTTCACGCCCATGGTCATCCAGATGACCCGGGTCGGCGAGGAATCCGGTAGCCTCGACAGCATGATGCTGGAGCTCGCGCGGGTGTTCGATGATCACGTGCAGTCTGGCGTCAAACGCAGCCTCACGCTGCTGGAGCCCGTGCTGATCCTGTTCATGGGTTTCGTGATCGCGGTGATTATTATCGCTATTCTCATGGGCATTCTGTCGGTGAATGATCTCGCGATGTAGCCTGAAGCCGGCCAGTGCCGACGTCGACAAGCCAGGCGACCAGGCAACCAGGCAACCAGGCAACCAGGCAACCAGGCAACCAGGCATCCAGACACGAAGGCAACCAGGCACGAAGGCAACCAGGCACTCAGACAAAGAGCATAGTCAACGAGTTAGGGCAGCAGGCAAAGTGCTGCCCGCACAATCAGGCAAGGAACCAGGCATGCAAGCACGTACTTCCAGAACTTTTCTGTCGCGCCCGGTGCGCCGCCAGCGCCACCAGCACGGCTTCACCCTGATGGAGCTGCTGGTGGTGCTGGCCATTCTCGGCCTGCTCATGAGCCTGGTCGGGCCGCAGGTGCTGAACCAGCTCGGCGGCGCCAAGACCAAGACTGCGCGCATCCAGATCCGCGATCTGGAGCAGGCGCTGGAGATGTACAAACTGGATGTGGGCCGCTATCCCTCCACCAACGAGGGCCTGGAGGCGATGGTGCGCAAGCCCGGCAGCGCCTCGGGCTGGAATGGTCCCTACCTCAAGTCCGACGTACCGCAGGACCCGTGGAAGCGCGATTATCACTATAAATACCCGGGTGAGCGCGCCGAGGTTGATATCTATACCTATGGCCAGGACGGCGCTCCCGGCGGGGAGGGTGAGGATGCCGACGTCGGTAACTGGCAGTAGCGGTGTACCGCGCAATGTGGGGTTTTCGCTGGTCGAGCTGATGGTGGTCATGGCGATTGCCGGTCTCGTCATGGCCGTCGCGGTGCCGGCATCGGTGCGCTTCTATGACAGCATGCAGACCCGGCAGGCGGTGCGCGATGCAATCACCCTGCTGTCCTCGGCGCGGCAGCTCGCCGTGAATCGCGGTGTTGCCCAGGACGTGGTGATCGACCCGCGCCGCAGCACCCTCGCGCTGAATGACACAGTGCGCGAGATGCCGGGTGACCTGCGGCTGACGGTGCACGGCGCGGCCGAGGTCAACCGCCAGGACGCGGGGGTAATACGCTTTTACCCCGAGGGCGGCTCCAGCGGCGGCGGTCTGGATATCGACAACCCCGGTGGCGGCCGCGTGAGTATCGCGGTGGACTGGCTGGTGGGGCGGGTGAGCCATGAGACGCAGTGACGCAGTCAGGTTGCGTCCGGGCCTGAGCGCAAAAAAACAGCGCGGCTTCTCGCTGCTGGAAATGCTCGTCGCCATCGCCATCCTTGGCCTCGCCCTGGGTGCGCTATACCAGGCGGCCAGCGGTGCCACGCGCAATGTCCGGGTCGACGAGCGTTACGCCTACGCGGTGGAACTCGCCCGCTCACTGCTGGCAGATAGCGCCGTGGTTCCCGCCAATGGCGAGCAACGTCGCGGCGAGACCGCTGGTGGCTTTGTCTGGCGCGTGGACGCACAACCCCTGCCACAGTCCCGCGGCGCGCGTCTGCCGCCGGGCCTGCTGCAGGAGATCGAGGTCGGCGTCAGCTGGACGGATGGGGGGCGGCGCCGCGAAGTGGTGCTCAACTCCATTGTCGAGGGCGCACCCCGGAATCAGGTCCGGCGCTAGTGCCCGCGGCGATCTCATCGCGGGCATTGCCCCTGCCCATCCCCGCAGCGACTCACGACAGCGGTTCGGCTGCCCGCTCGCGCGGTTTCACCCTGGTGGAAGTGATGGTGTCGCTCACCATTCTCACCCTGGTGATGCTCGCCACCGTCACCGGCCTGCGCACCCTGGGCAATACCCAGGTCGCCATCGAGCGGCTCACCGGCCGGGTCGACGAGATGCGCTCGGTGAGTTCCTTTCTGCGCGATACCCTGAATTCTGCGGTGACCGGCAGCGACAGCGGTGGCCTCACCCTGGGCGGCGGCGCGGGGGAGAAAACCGTATTCGAGGTGGGGCAGAATGCCCTGATGTGGAAGGCGGTGGTCCTGTTTGGCGAGGGTTTTGGCGGCAGTTACGTGGTCCGCGTTGCGGCCGAAGGCCCCGAGCTGGTGCTGCGCTGGCAGGAGCAGGACCGCCGCGGTGAGCTCAAGGACTGGAATAATGCGCCAGCGCGCACGTTGGTATCGGGCCTGCAGGAGTTCGCGGTAGCCTATCGGCGCGAACCCGGTGGCGAGTGGCGCAGCGACTGGGATGGCGCCGGCGCGCCGGGCTGGGTGCGCCTGCGCATTCGCGCCGACGATCGCTACTGGCCGGACCTGGTCATGCAGGTGATGCGATGAGCGTCAGGGGCGGGCGTGGGCCACGGCGCCAGCAGGGGGTGGCACTGGCCATCGTGGTCTGGTTCATCGCTGGCATGTCGCTGTTGGTGGCGGGTATCGTGTCCCAGGCGCGAGTCGATATCCAGCTTGCGCAACTGCATCTGTTCCGCGCCCAGGCCGCGGCGGCAGGGGACGGCGCCATCCACCTGCTGATGGCGGAACTCCAGGAGTCCCGCGGCGAGAACGGGTCACGGGCGGAAGGCCTGCCCTTTGCCCGCTACCGGTTTGGCGATGCCGAGGTCCGGGTCCTGGCGCTGCCGGCCGAGGCCCTGGTGGACGTCAATACAGCGCCGCGACCGCAGCTGGTGCAGCTGTGGACGGAGGTGGCGGGGATGCCCCGCGCCGAGGGCGTCGCGCTGGCGGACAGTATGGTAGAGTGGCGCTCCCGTCGGGGTGGCGGTGGCCGCGCTGGCGGGCAATTCGACGTGGTGGAAGATGTGTTGCGGCTAGAGGGTATGACACGAACGCGACTGGACGCCGTCCGGCACTTCATCAGTGCAGGGCAGCGCGGCGGTACGAGCAACGCCACGCCCCGCGAGCGCCTGTCGCAGCTCGCTGCGCTCGCGCCCGCGGCGGGCTGGACCAGCGGCAGCGTGGATACCTCGGCCCTGCCCGGCGCCCGCAACCCGGGCAACGCGCGCTCCGCTTCCCACTATCGCGTCGACGCCATCGTCAGCCTCGGTGGTCGGCAATGGCTGCGACGGCGCTGGATCGCCACCCGGACTGGCAGCCATTCGCGCCTGCCCTGGAGCACCGAGCGCGCTGAAATTCCGCGGGTCGTGGGCAGCGCACCATGAACCGCGATCAGCAGTGGACCCTCTTCGGCTACGATACCCGGCAGGTCGGTCAGCACTGGCTGGCGGCCTGGCGCGACCTGCTGTGGGGCACGGATTCGCCGCTGCGTCAGCGGCTGGACGAGGTGGTGGTTACCCGGTGCGATGCCGGTGAACGGGTCTATCAGAGTGGTGTCGAGATACAGGGTGACGTGTCCCTGCCGGCGGAGCCCTGCCGCGCCATCTGCCTGCCGGACGATCTGCTCCTGCACAAGACCCTGACCCTGCCACTTGCAGCGGAGAGCGAGCTGCCCTCGGTTATTGCGCTGGAGGTCAACGCCAACAGCCCCTTCAGCCACGACGATACGGCCTTCGGCTGGCGCGTGCGCGAGCGTTCCGGCACGCAGCTGCAGGTCGATCTGCTGATTGCCTCGCGCAGCGCGATCATGGCCTGGCTCGGTAAGGCACACGATATCCATGATCGCCAGGCGCGCGAGCTCTGGGGCGACAGTGGTGCCGGCATGGTGGTGCTCGGCGGTTTTGGCGAGGCGCGGCGCGAGTCGCGCTACCGCACGCGCCTTCTGCGTGCCGGCGTCATGAGCGGCGTTGCCCTGGGTCTGCTGCTGCTGATTGCGGGGCTGGCCGCGGGCGCCAGGCAGGTGGAGCTGGGTCGCATGGAGGCGCTGGCAGACAGCACGGCACGCGAGGCCGAGAGTGCCGCTGCGCTGCGCACCAGTTTGGCCGAGGCCAATCGCCAGATCCGGGCGGCCCGCGATATCGTTGCGAGCTACCCCAACCCGCATGTGGAAATAGCCCGCCTGACCCGCCTCCTCGACGACACCGCGTTCGCCGCCCACATGTCCGTCCGCGGCGACGTCATACGCCTGCGCGGTCGCGCCACCGACGCTGCGGCGGTCATGCAGCGGCTGTCGGCGCAGCCGCAGTACAGTGAAGTGACAGCACCCCAGGCGATCGTCCGCGTCGGCAACACGGATCTCGAACAGTTCTACCTGGATATCCGCCTCGCCGGGCCAGTCGAGGACGCCGGGTCGTGAACTGGCTGCGCAGCCATCGCCGCAGCGCGATTATCGTCGGCGTAACGCTGTTGCTGCCCCTGATCGTGTATCTGAATATGCTGTTCGGACTTGTCGGGCTGGGTTTTGAAGCCCAGGGTCGGATTGACGACCTCAAGCCGCGTATCGCTCGCCTGCAGGGATTGATCGACAACGAGGCGGCGCTGCGCGAATCCGCCGGGCAGGTCGACGCCCGCCTGGCGGAGCTGGGT
>JBHEPQ010000150.1:0-3584 GCA_046260215.1 Chromatocurvus sp. | reverse complement strand
GCTGCTGGCCACCGAGCTCACCCAGAAGAAGATGGTCCCCTTTCGCACCGAGGTGCATGCACGGGACTTTGCCGAGTACCCCGAGTGGATACGTCATGAGGGTGAGGAGTTTCTGTTTGTGCTGAGCGGGACGATTCTGCTTTACACCGAGTTCTACGAACCCGTGGAACTGCATCAGGGCGACAGCGCCTACTACGATTGCACCATGGGTCACGCCCTGGTTTCCACCAGCGCATGCGACGCCGAGGTGCTCTGGGTAACGGCCTGAAAACGGTCGGTCGTCTCTACCTCCACCTTTGTTTCCTATTGGAAACAAAGGTGGGCTGAGGCATGATAACGATCGTGATATCAGACGTGATGGCAGTCATAGTGCCAGTCATGATGACAGGCGTAATGACAATCACGATGACAATCACGACAATCATGAAGAAACCCAGCCGGCGTCGGCCGCCTGACCATGACTTCAACCCGGGGGAGCCAACGTGACCGATACCCATCAGACTTTGCTGCACACGCCACTCACGGACCTGCATCGGGAATGCGGCGCCAGAATGACGCCCTTCGCCGGTTACGATATGCCCCTGCAGTTTGAACTCGGCGTCAAGCGAGAGCATCTGCACACGCGCGAAAGTGCCGGCCTCTTTGACGTTTCGCACATGGGTCAGCTGATGTTGCGCGGCAGCGATGCCGATCAGGCGCTCGAGGCACTGATACCGTCTGATATTGTCGACCTCGCCGAAGGCCGCCAGCGCTACGGCCTCCTGACCAATCCTGAAGGCGGCATTATCGACGACCTCATGATCGCGCGGCACAGCGATGGCCTTTTCCTGGTGGTGAACGCCGCACGCAAGGCGCTGGATATCGCGCACCTGCGTGAACATCTGCCTTCGGGGGTCAACCTCGAGCTTCTTGAAGATCGCGCGCTGCTTGCACTGCAGGGTCCCGCTGCGGAAGCGGTGCTGACCCGGCTGCAGCCCGCCGCGGGCGACATGCGGTTCATGGACAGCCAGACGCTGGATATCACCGGTGTGAAGTGCATCGTGTCCCGCAGCGGTTACACCGGCGAAGACGGCTACGAGCTGTCCATACCGGCAGCGCAGGCAGAATCGCTGGCGAGACAGCTGCTCGACTTCCCTGAGGTGGAGCCGATCGGACTCGGGGCGCGCAACTCACTGCGTCTGGAGGCGGGCCTTTGCCTGTATGGGAACGATATCGATATGACCACCACGCCGCTGGAGGCGGCTCTCAAGTGGGCAATCTCCCCTGCCCGCCGGCCCGGCGGCGCGCGGGCCGGTGGCTACACTGGCGACGGCATTATTGCCCGGCAGATCGAAACAGGAAGCTGGTCAAGGCAGCGTGTTGGCCTGCTGGGCGAAGGGCGTGCGCCGGTGCGTGAGGAAGCACCACTTTTCAGCGAGGCCGATGAGCCAGCAGGCACAGTGACGAGCGGTGTTTTCGGGCCGAGCGTCGACGGCCCGGTCGCCATGGGCTACGTCGACAGGGCGCTCGCCAAGGCAGGCACCACGGTTTTTGCCGAGGTCCGCGGCAAGCGTCTGCCCATGACGGTAACGCGGATGCCATTTTTCACGCCGGGCTACAAGCGCGGCTAACGGCGACGCTACCGCCACGATTAATCTGACAGGGATCCTAGTCCGACAGGGATTCGAGCACCAGGTCGACCCAGACCAGCCGGTGATCCGAGGAGGCCGCGCGGGTTTCAACCAGCGCACTGCCCGGATCGCCGGGCCGGGGCCAGTAAACGCCGCTGTCCACGACGGACCAGCCTGCGCGAGACGGCAGCACATAGTCAGCGCGCAGCCCCCAACTCGCCGTGTGCTCTCTGGCGTGCACGTTGCCGGGCGCAGCCGCGGCGCCGGCCGCGCTGGTAGGTGGCGCATCGTCGTTGACTTTCGGATGCGCTACCAGGGACCGAATCGCCGCCGGGAAGGCATCCCCTTCCACCGGTGAGGCATTAAGGTCACCGAGAATCACGAATCGCTCGCCCTTCAGGCCTCCGCGCACGCCCTGGTCGTCGACAACATACCCAGGCTGTTCACCGCCGCTGATATAGTCCACCCAAAAGCGGATTTCAACCAGACCTGTAGTCCTTTATCGCGACACGCTCGCGAGCGCAAACGTTACCGGCCCTGTTGCAAGAGCCCGGCGAGTCACAGGAAGGCGACGGCAGCAATCACCAGCGCCACCACAATTGCGCCGCCAATATACAGGGGCAGTCTGCTGCCCGGTGAAACAGCGGGCTTTGCAGCCGATTTGGCGCTCGATGTCTTCGTTTCGCCCGCCGCGGGCGCATTGAAGACGAGTGTCACATCGCCCAGCTGCACGCTGTCGCCGCCGTCGAGGTAGACCGACAGGCGTTTTTCTCCATTGACCACGATGCCATTCGAGGATACGAGGTTGACCATTCGCCAGCGTCCACCATTGTGCACCAGCTGGGCGTGGCGCGCCGATACGGTGGGATCATTCAGCTGTATGTCGCAGCTGGTCTCGCGACCGAGCTCCCAGGTATCCTCATCCCCCTCGCCAGTCTCCAGTTCAAAAACATCAGATGCCGCCCCGTCACTACCAATCACAATGAAGTGCGCAAACGGCGAGTGCCGTTCCTGTGTCACCGCCTGTGGCCGTTGCGCAGCAAGAGCCTCCGGCGACAGGAACTGGGTGCTCTCTCCGGTACCGCTGTCCACCCAGCTACCCGGCAAGTCACCCGTCAGCGGAGTTTCGCCGTTCGCCACCGAAGGAGGCGCTAGCTCGGGCGGCGGGGTCGGCGTCGTCGCCGCGGGCGGCTCCTTTGACGCGGGCGGCGACGACGCCGCAGGCGCCAGCACCGTGGCGTCATCGTCCACCGGAGCCGCAATCACCGTGGCGTCATCGCTGACTTCAGGTGCAGTGGAGGATACGATGCCGACCGTCAGTGTAAACGTATCGATGATGACCCGGTCTCCGTCCATCAGGGCCTGCGGCGAACCGATAGCGCGACCGTTCAATCGTGTGCCGTTGGAGGAGCCAAGATCCTCTACCGTCACACCGCCCTCCGCAATCGTGAACCGCGCATGCTGGCGCGAGACCTTACTGCTGGGCAACGTGATATCACAGTCGTCGCTGCGACCTACGGTGAGCGTCTCGACCAGGAGATGCTCGGTGCCGTCATCCGTGATAAGTCTGGCCTGGAATTCCATTATCTGCCTCGTGCGTCAGGACCCTTGACGGGCCACAAAATCTGCCAATATCAGTCCGACCGCCACCAGAGCCACAATGGTAAGCCACCATCGCCAGCGCCACCGGGTGGAACGTGATTCTACGCCCTTCTGCGCCAAATCCGGCGCTGACGCTGTCCGCCCGATGCCTGACTCTTCAATGCGCGCAGGCACCCGGCGTATCGTGGGAGCAACGCGGTCTTCCTCCGCATTCCGGCTGCGTTCACCGCTGACCGGATCAAATGTTTCATACACCACGGGACCATCAACACCGGACGACGCCTGCACTGGCGCAGCGCCTTGCCAGGACACGAGGACCGCGGTGATGTTATCGCGTCCGCCGGCGTCCACTGCGGCCTGCACAAGCGCGTC
>JBHEPQ010000170.1:0-12351 GCA_046260215.1 Chromatocurvus sp. | reverse complement strand
GTCGCAACACGGCGCCGGCCGTTGCACTGGCAGCACTGCAGGCGCTGAATGTCGATCCTGACGCCGTGCTTCTGGTGCTGCCGGCAGATCACATCATCAAGGACACCGCCGCTTTCACTGACGCGGTAGCGTCGGCCATGCCCCTGGCAGAGCGCGGATACCTGGTGACCTTCGGCGTGGTGCCCGCGTCCGCCGAGACGGGTTATGGTTATATTCAGCGCGGCGACGCCATCGGCGAGTCGGCTTTCGCGCTGCGTGCTTTCGTGGAGAAGCCGGATGCCGATACGGCCGCCTCCTATCTGGAGAGCGGCGATTTCCTGTGGAACTCCGGTATGTTCCTGCTGCGCGCCGCGACCTACCTGGACGAGCTTGACGCCTATGCACCCGACATGGCGCGACAGTGCCGCTCATCAATGGATGCGGCCGCGTCGGATATGGACTTCGTGCGCCCCGGTCGCGATGAATTTGCCGCATCCCCCGGCGACAGTATCGATTACGCCGTGATGGAGCGCACCGAGCGCGGTGCGGTGGTGCCACTGGACTGTGGCTGGAGCGATGTCGGCGCCTGGTCCACGCTCTGGCAGGTGTCGGAGCAGGACGCTGACGGCAACGTCGTTCAGGGCGATGTGATGGTGGAGGACTGCCGGGGCAGCTACCTGCGCAGCGAGTCCCGCCTGCTTGCCGCTGCCGGCATTGATGACCTGGTGGTCGTCGAGACGGCAGATGCGATTCTGGTGGCCAACCGTCACCGGGTGCAGGACGTCAAGCGCATCGTCACGCGCCTGCGCAGGGAGGGGCGCAGCGAGGCGTCCCTGCATCAGCGCGTGTATCGTCCCTGGGGCAGTTACGAATCGCTGGTCGTGTCCGAGCGCTTTCAGGTCAAGCGAATTATCGTCAACCCCGGTGGTACGCTGTCGCTGCAGATGCATCATCATCGCGCGGAGCACTGGATCGTGGTGCGGGGCACCGCCGAGGTTACCTGCGAGGAGAAAACCTTTATGCTCGGTGAGGATGAATCGACGTACATCCCGCTCGGAAACCGGCATCGGCTGGCCAACCCGGGCAAGATTCCCCTGGAGCTGATTGAAGTTCAGACGGGCAGTTACCTGGGCGAAGACGATATTGTACGCTTTGAGGACAAGTATGGGCGCAGCGGCTGACAGGGCGATCGCCTGGCCGATCGTCGGCGCGTGAACAGCAGGTCAATACCAATGGAGAGACTGATGATTTCGAAGTGTATGTTTCCGGTTGCCGGCTACGGCACGCGGTTTCTGCCCGCCACAAAGAGCATGCCCAAGGAAATGCTGCCCGTCGTCAACAAGCCGCTGGTGCAGTACGGCGTCGAGGAGGCGATTGCGGCGGGCATGACGACCTGTGCCATGGTCACCGGGCGCGGCAAGCGCGCCATCGCCGATCACTTTGACATCAGTTACGAGCTCGAGCACCAGATTGCCGGCACCGGTAAGGAAACGTATCTCGACAGCATCCGTAACGTCCTCGACAAGGGCACCTTCACCATGGTCCGCCAACGCGAGATGAAGGGGCTCGGGCATGCCATTCTCACGGGGGAAACCCTGATCGGCAACGAGCCTTTTGGCGTGCTGCTGTCGGACGATCTGTGCATCAACGAGGAGGGCGCCGGCGTGCTCAGCCAGATGGTGGAGCTGTACCGTCAGTTCCGCTGCTCCATTGTCGCGATCATGGAGGTGCCGGCCGACCAGACTCACAAATACGGTGTGATTGCGGGCGAGTCAATGAAAGACGGCATCTACCGTGTCGATCGGATGGTGGAAAAGCCGAAGCCCGAGGACGCGCCCTCCAACCTTGCGATCATCGGGCGTTACCTGCTGACACCGGATATCTTCGACATCCTCCGCGAGACACCGCCGGGTGCCAACGGTGAGATACAGCTTACGGATGCGCTGCAGACCCAGGCCACGCGCGGCTGTGTCATGGCCTACAAATTCAAGGGTCGACGCTTTGACTGTGGCAGTGTTCCCGGCTTCGTGGAGGCCACCGATTACGTTTACAACAATGTCTACCAGCAGCCCTGACGCGGTGAGCAGCCCTGTAGCAATGAGCAGCGCTGAGGACATGAGCTGCTTCAAGGCCTACGACGTGCGCGGCCGCGTCCCCGATCAGCTCAATGAGGACGTCGCCTATCGCATCGGTCGGGCCTTTGTCGAGGTGCTGGGCGCGCGGCGGGTGGTGGTCGGTCACGACGTGCGGCTGTCCAGCGAATCGATCAAGCGCGCGCTCAGCGATGGCCTGCGCGACCAGGGTGCCGATGTGTTCGATATCGGTCTTGCGGGAACCGAGGAAATCTATTTCGCCACCAGTCACAGTGGAATGGATGGCGGCATTGTCGTGACCGCCAGTCACAATCCGAAAGACTACAACGGCATGAAATTCGTTCGAGCGAATTCTCGCCCCGTGTCCGGCGACACCGGTCTGTTCGATATCCGTGATCGCGCCCGGGAAAACCGGTTTGCCGCGGCGCCGCAGCGGGGTGATCTGCAGCCGCTGGATACAGACAGTGCGTACATAGAGCATCTACTGAGCTATGTCGAGCGGGAAACGCTGTCACCGCTGCGTATCGTCACCGACGCCGGCAATGGGGGTGCGGGGCGGATCATCGACCTGCTGGAACCACATCTGCCGTTCGAATTCATCAAGCTCCATCACGCGCCCGACGGTCACTTTCCCAACGGGGTGCCCAATCCCTTACTCGAGGAAAATCGCGGTGTCACGGCGGCCGCTGTTCGCGACCACGGCGCTGACCTGGGTATCGCCTGGGACGGTGATTTTGATCGCTGTTTTTTCTTCGATGCCCGGGGGGATTTCATCGAAGGCTACTATCTTGTGGGTCTGCTCGCAGAGGCGTTTCTGCGCGACAGGCCCGGCGAGGCGATCGTCCACGATCCCCGTCTGACCTGGAACACCCGCGATATTGTTGCGGCCGGCGCGGGGCGCGCGGTGGAGAGCAAAACGGGTCACGCCTTCATCAAGGAACGCATGCGACAGGAAAACGCCATCTACGGTGGTGAGATGAGTGCACACCACTATTTCCGTGATTTCGCCTACTGCGATAGCGGCATGATTCCCTGGCTGCTGGTCGCGGGGCTGATCAGCGACAGAGGAGAAAGCCTGGAGCAGCTGGTTGAGAAATGCAGAGCGGCCTATCCCTGCAGCGGCGAGATCAACCGCACGGTGGCCGATCCGTCGGCGCTGCTGGCCGCTATCGAGCGTCGGTACGCGCCGAACGCCGCGGCCCTGGAGCATGTCGATGGCCTCAGCATCAGTTTTAGCGACTGGCGCTTTAATCTGCGCTGCTCCAATACCGAGCCGGTGGTGCGCCTCAACGTCGAGAGTCGCGGCGACGCGGCCCTGATGGCGGAAAAAACCGCGGCGCTGCTGGCCCTGATCGACGCCGCCTGACGCGCATCAGGAGTTGGCGTCGCGCCAGCGCTGTATGGACGCCTGCGTCGCCGTATCCAGCCCCTGTGAGCGTCCGGCCCTGTCGCTTTCCGCCTCACCGTGCATCGCAGCGTGCACCTGTGTTCCGATCACCTTACCCAGCTCGACGCCCCACTGGTCAAAGGCATTGATATTCCAGAACACGCTGCTGCAGTAGGTCCGGTGTTCGTATAGCGCCAGCAGAGCCCCCAGTGCGTGGGGTGTCAGGCTCTGCAGCGACAGGATGCTGTGCGGTCGATTACCCGGCATGGCCAGGTGCGGCGCAAGGCTCGCAGCGACAGCGTCCTGCCCGCGCTGCCGCAGGGACGCCTCGGCCTCTGCCTCGGTCCGGCCGACCATCAATGCCCGGCTCTGTGCCAGGCAGTTGGCGACCAGCCGCGCGTGCCGACCATCCTCGTCCGCTTGCGTCGGGGCCAGCGGCAGAATCAGGTCCACCGGACACAGGCGGGTGCCCTGATGCAGCAGCTGGTGGAAGGAATGCTGGCCAATCGTGCCGGCGGCGCCCCACAGCACCGGTGCGCTGTGGCCGTCGATGGGTGCACCGCTGCAATCGACCCGCTTGCCGTTGCTTTCCATGGTCAGCTGCTGCAGAAAGTCCGGCAGGCGTCGGAGGCGATGCGCGTAGGGCAGCACCGCATGGTTACCGGCGCCCAGGAAGTGACAGCACCAGATTTCCAGCAGGCTCATCAGCACCGGCAGGTTATCCTGCGCTGCTGTTTCGCGGAAGTGACGATCCATGTCCTCGGCGCCACGCAGAAGCGCAGTGAACGCGTCCCAGCCCGTGGCGATGGCGGTGCTCAGGCCCACCGCCGACCATAGCGAGTAGCGCCCGCCCACCCAGTCCCACAGGGGCAGGCAGTTATCGGCGGGTATACCGAAATCGGCGGCGGCCTGCAGATTCGAGGTGACCGCCAGAAAGTGCCTGGCGAGATCGTCGTCTGTCGCGCCGGACTGCTGCAGCCATCGCCGCGCCGCCAGTGCATTGTGCAGAGTCTCTTCGGTGCCGAATGACTTGGAGCAGACGATGAACAATGTGCTTGCAGGGTTGAGAGGCGCGATGGCGCCGCGCAGGTCCTCCGGGTCGATGTTGGCGACATAGTGAACGCGCGGCCCGGGGGTCGAAAGCGGCGCAAGCGCTTCACTGACCAGACGCGGGCCAAGATCGGAGCCACCGATGCCGATGTTGACGACATCGGTGATGGGTTGTCCGGCGAACCCGGTGTGCCGGCCGTCATGCAACTTTTCCACACACTGGCGCATGCGCTCCCGGGTAGACATGACCTGCGCCAGTCTTGCCTCGTCCGGGGCGCTGGTCGCCCGCAGCAGCATGTGCAGTGCCGGCCGTCCTTCCGTCGCGTTGACCTGGCGGCCGCTGAACAGCGCGTCGATGTGCGCGCTGATATTGGCACGCTCAGCCAGCGTCAGCAGTCCTGCGAGGGCCTCGTTATCCAGCAGATGCCTTGAAAAGTCGAGGTGGATTCCAGCGGCCTCGCGGCTGAATGCGCGCGTCCTGCCGACGTCCGTTGCGAGCAGGGTCTCGATGCGCTGCTGCTGCAGCTGTGACGACTGCAGGGCCAGGCGTCGGGTTTCCGGTGAGTCGAATAGTGTCATGTCTGTCACCGCCGTGGGCCAGCCTCCGAGTATAGGTAGCGTTCGGGGCGCGGGCAATCGCCGGGTGATGGCGCCCGGTCGGAATCAGTGACTGCGGTCGACCGAGAGGGCGGCGAGCGCCTGCATGGCGCTGCGCGACGGGCTTTCAGGGAGTCTTTGCAGGCTGGCAAGTGCCCTGTCCCGGTGAGAGATGGCGGCCTGCCGGGTGTAGTCGAGGCTGTTGCAGTCGGTGATCGCCTTCAGGATTGCGTCGAGCTGGTCCATGCGTTTGTCGGTGATCGCCGTCCGTACCAGCGATGCCTGCTCCGGATTGCCGCTGCCAATAACGTGAATCAGGGGCAGTGTCGCTTTGCCTTCGGTGAGGTCGTCGCCGACGTTCTTGCCCATGGTAGCCGAATCGCCCTCGTAGTCGAGCACGTCGTCTATCATCTGGAACGCGATTCCAAGATGTAATCCGAAATCGTAGAGATCCTGCCGGTGTGGATTGTCGCCGCTGTGCAGCTGGGCCGCGCCGTGGCAGGCGGCGGCAAACAGAACGGCGGTCTTGCGGGTGATGACATCGAGGTACTGATCCTCGCTGGTGCTGGCATCGCCGGCGCGCGCCAGTTGCAACACTTCTCCGGCGGCGATCATGTTGGTGGTGTCCGCCATCTGGGCCAGCAGCGGCATGTCGTCGAGGCTGACCATCAGCTGGAAAGCCCGGGTATACAGAAAGTCGCCAACGAGAACCGAGGGCGCATTGCCGAAGGCTGCGTTCGCCGTCATCCGGCCACGACGCAGCTCTGACAGATCGACAACATCATCGTGCAGCAGAGTGGCCGTGTGAATGAATTCGATAACCGCCGCAAAGCAGATGTGCCTTGGCGTACATCCGCCAAGCGCTGCAGCGGACAACAGGGCGAGCAGGGGGCGCAGGCGCTTGCCGCCGGCGTCGACGATGTAGTGACCGATGTTCTCGACCATGTCGACGTCGGACTCGAGCTGATCAATGATCAGGGCGTTGACCTGATCGAACTCGTCGTCGACGACCGCACGTATCTTCTGCATAGGGGGCTTAGGGCGTGAAAATGCTAGCGAATCCTAGGGTGCACCCTCGCAGCTGTCAAGCCGGGTGCCGGCCGCCCTACAGCGCCAATTCTGCGGCGTTGAGCTGGCACTGTGAATAATTTCTGTTGGCGCTGCTGTGCGTTTTGCAGTAGACTCTGCGCCCCTTCGAGACCGGAATCGGAATTGCGCCTGGAATCGACCCTGGAATCGGACCTGTTAGTGCCTGGCCCTGCCCATCGCCCCTGCGATGTTACCGAGAGCTGCGGGAAGGCGAACTGAACGGAGAACGGAGAGAGACATGTACGCAGTAATAGAGAGCGGTGGTAAACAGCACCGCGTTGCAGAAGGAGAGCGACTCAAGCTCGAGAAGATCGAGGCGGCCACGGGAGACATCATCGAGTTCGATCGCGTCCTCATGCTGGGCGGCGACGGCGATGTAAAAATCGGTCGTCCCCTGGTGGAAGGTAGCAAGGTGACGGCGGAAGTCGTGACCCAGGGTCGCCACAAAAAAGTGAAGATCGTCAAGTTCAACCGGCGCAAGCACTACCGCAATGAAACCGGTCATCGACAGTGGTACACGGAAGTCAAGATCAAGGACATCACGGCCTGATCGGTCTTCTACTATCAGGATTTTCGGGAGGTAATCGGCAATGGCACACAAGAAAGCAGGCGGCAGCACTCGTAACGGCCGCGACTCACAAAGCAAACGCCTGGGCGTCAAGCGCTTCGGCGGTCAGGCAGTAAGCGCGGGAAATATACTGGTGCGTCAGCGTGGCACGCGGTTTCACCCGGGCGAGAACGTACGCCTGGGCAAGGATCACACGCTGTTCGCGATAGCCGATGGCACGGTGGAGTTCGTCAGCCGTGGCCCCAACGGTCGCAAGTTCGTTCAGGTTACCGGCGCGTAGCTCCGAACGGGTAGCGAGTCCGGAAGCCTCGTCAGCCGACGGGGCTTTTTTTTTGCGCCGCGCGCGGGTCTGATCACCGGTGCTGCCGCATCGCGCTGGTGCGGAGTAGAATTCAGCTTATGAAATTCGTAGACGAAGCCACTATCAAGGTGTTTGCGGGCAACGGCGGCAGCGGCTGCCTGAGCTTCCGGCGTGAAAAGTATATCGAACGCGGTGGCCCCGACGGCGGTGACGGCGGTGATGGCGGCAGCGTGATCATGCAGGCCGACAGCGCCCTGAACACCATGATCGATTATCGCTACCAGCGCAGCTATCGGGCGCAGAATGGCGAGCCCGGACGCGGCCGCAATTGCACAGGTGCGAGCGGTGACGATCTGGTGCTGCGGGTGCCCATCGGCACGACGCTCATTGACGAGGACAGCGGCGAGATCCTCGGCGATCTGTCCACGTCCGGGGCACGTCTCGTCGTCGCCCAGGGGGGCTTTCACGGGCTTGGCAATACGCGCTACAAGTCCTCCGTCAACCGGGCGCCACGCCAGATCTCACCGGGTTCCGAGGGCGAGGAACGCACGCTGAAACTGGAGCTCAAGGTGCTGGCGGATGTCGGTCTCCTGGGACTTCCGAATGCGGGCAAGTCCACCCTGATACGCGCCGTGTCCGCGGCCCGGCCCCGGGTCGCCGATTATCCCTTTACAACCCTTGTGCCCAACCTCGGCGTGGTGAAAGTGGATGCCTACCGCAGTTTCGTCGTTGCCGACATCCCGGGTCTTATCGAGGGCGCTTCCGAGGGCGCGGGTCTGGGCGTGCGTTTCCTCAAGCACCTGACGCGCAACCGTATTCTGCTGCACCTGGTGGATGTCGCGCCGGCCGATGGCGGTGACCCGGTAGATGCAGCCGCAGCGATTGCCCGTGAGCTATCAGTGTTCAGCCCCGCGCTGGCCGCCCGCCCCCGTTGGCTGGTGCTGAACAAGACTGATCTGATCGATGGGGACGCGCTGGCTGATCTGAAAAACCGCCTGGTAGAGGCGCTGGCCTGGGACTCGCCTCTTTACGCCATTTCCGCAATCAGCGGCGAGGGTACCACCCGGCTGTGCCAGGACATCATGCGCTGGCTTGAAGAGCAGCGCGCAAAAGAGGCTGTCGATCCGGGCCTGTCCGAGATGGAAGATGAGGCGCAGCGTCGCATGCAGAGGGAGGCGCGTGCCCGGATCGAGGCCTTGCGTGCGCAACATCGCGCGGCGAAGGGGCGCAATGACGGGATCGACGATGACGACAGCGGTGACGCTGGCGTCGAGGTCGAATACGCGCCGTGATGGCCGCGTCAGAATCGTCGACAACGCGTCTCGCCCTGTCTGCCGCTCGCCGCTGGGTGATCAAGGTAGGCAGCGCGCTGTTGACCAACGATGGACGCGGTCTCGATGCCGCCGTGGTTGGCCTGCTTGCCCATCAGGTGTCGTCTCTGCGCAAGGCTGGCTGTGAGGTGGTGCTCGTCTCCAGCGGTGCGGTCGCCGCGGGCATCGTGCGGCTTGGCTGGCCCCGGCGGCCCGATGCCCTGCACGACCTGCAGGCCGCCGCGGCGATAGGGCAGTCTATCCTGCTGCAGCACTACGAGCAGGCATTTCAGGGACACGACCTCGCGACGGCGCAGATCCTTCTCGGCCACGATGACGTGCTCGCCCGCGATCGCTACCTGAATGCCCGCGGCACGCTGAAAACGCTGTTGCGGCTGAACGTTCTGCCCATCGTGAATGAAAATGACACCGTGGCGACGGAGGAAATCCGGTTCGGCGATAATGACACCCTGGCGGCGCTGGTTGCCAATCTGATTGACGCCGACGCGCTGCTGCTGCTGACAGATCAGGACGGCCTTTTCGACGCCGACCCGCGGCAGAATCCCGCGGCCCGTCTGCTGTCCGAGGCCGACGTTCACGACCCGCGGCTGGATGCCATGGCAGGCGACGGCGGGGCACTCGGTCGCGGCGGCATGCTGACGAAGCTGCGCGCGGCTCGCCTGGCCGCCCGCTCCGGAACGCAGACCGTGATCGCCGGCGGCCGCAGCCACGGTGTCGTCCAGGCCGTTGCCAATGGCGAGATCGTTGGAACCTGGCTGCGCACGGATCGACAGCCGCAGAATGCGCGGCGCCAGTGGCTGGCCGGCCTGCTCCAGCTGGGTGGCCGGCTGGTGCTGGATGACGGCGCGGTGAGGGTTATCTGCGGCGCCGGGCGCAGCCTGCTACCGGTCGGCGTGCACGCGGTGCAGGGTGATTTCCGGCGCGGAGATATCGTTGCCTGCTGCGATGAGCAGGGGCGTGAAGTGGCCCGCGGCATGATCAACTACGGCGCAGCGGACGCCCGGCTGATCATGGGGCGCGGCTCCGCTGACATTCCGGCGCTGCTGGGCTATGCAGGTGATGAGGAAATCATCCATCGCGACAACCTCGTGGTACTGGATCCCCATGGCTGACTATCCCGGCACCCTGTTGCTGTTCTACAGCGCGGCGATTGCGGTGGCCTCCCTGCTCGGTGGTCTGCTGCCGAACGTCGTTCGCATGACACATACGCGGACGCAGCTGGCAATGAGCCTGGTGTCGGGGCTTATGCTCGGGGTCGCGTTCTATCATCTGCTGCCACACAGCATCGTCATGCGACCCGTGCCGGGTGCCATCGATTTCTCTGTCCGCTGGCTGGTGGTCGGGCTGGTGATGATGCTGTTGCTGCTGCGCGCGTTCCATTTCCACCAGCACGAAATTGCCCCGGATGTGGCGGAGGGTGCCGGTGCCTGCGCATCACCGGCTGTCAACGATCAGCAGCACGACGGCGCGCACCGGCACAGCGCTGCGTCGCTGCCAGGCGCTGCCCATCCCTGGAGCTGGATCGGTATCGCTCTCGGTCTCGGCCTGCACACGCTGATTGATGGCGTCGCCCTTGGCGCCGCGCTGCGCGGATCGGAGGCGGGGCATGTCGGCGGTCTGCTCGGCGCCGGTGTCTTTCTTGCCATTCTGCTGCACAAGCCCCTGGACGCAATGTCGATTACCGCGCTTATGCAAAGCGGTGGCTGGGGCATCCAGGGCATGCGGGCGGTCAACGTTGTGTTTGCACTCCTGTGCCCCGTCGGCGCGCTGGCGTTTTACTACGGCGTGGATCTGGTGACGATAAACCCGGCCGATGTCGTTGCCGCAGCGCTCGCCTTTGCCGCCGGTGCGTTTATCTGCATCGCCCTGAGTGACCTGCTGCCGGAAGTGCATTTTCACAGCCACGATCGTGTCAAGCTGACGACGGTCTTTCTGCTTGGGCTGGTCATAGCCTATGGCATCGGCAATCTGGAGCCAGCGGGTGCGCATCATCACGAGGCGGCGGACGACGTCAAGCACACCCCGGAACAGCAGGAGCTTACGCAAGAATGACGGTAAAGCGCATTATTTATCCGCCCATGTGGCTGGTGTTCGGTGTGGTGGCTATTTTTACGCTTGACGAGTTCGCGCCAGTGTTGCGCTACACCGGCCTGGCGAGCCAGCTCACCGGCGGTGCAGTCATGCTTGCCGGCCTCGCCCTGCTGGTGGTGTCCGGGGGGCTGTTTACCCGGGCCGGAACCGGGATGGTGCCCTTCCGCGACGTCAAGGTACTGGTGACCAGTGGGGTCTACACCCGCACACGCAATCCCATGTATCTTGCACTGGCGTTGATACTCCTCGGGGTGGCGATTACCGTGGGTGCGCTGTCCGCACTGATCGTGCCGCCGCTGTTCATGGCGATCATCGACTGGCGCTACGTAAGGCCGGAGGAGGCAATGCTGCGGGAAGTCTTCGGCGACGAGTACACGGCCTACTGTGGCCGCGTCAGGCGCTGGCTTTAGAGAGCCTGACGCGGCCCGGCGGTAAACCCGCTCACCACCCGCCGCTCACCACCCGCCGCTCACCAGCCTGGCGTCAGCGCCGGAATCAGTTTCTGGAAACGTAGCCCATATTGGTGGCGAGCTGTGCGGAAAGCGCAGGATCACAGCGCTCTTCCAGCCACCCGGACATCTGCTCCCCGGCGAGGTCGGCGAGGAAATCGATGTGTTTCGCCGTCGCGTTCAGGCAGGGTATGTAGGCGTAGTCCTCACCGCCGGCCTCCATAAAGTACTCGCGATTCTCCTCGCCGATCTCCTCGATGGTTTCCAGGCAGTCGGCAGAAAAGCCCGGGCAGACAACCTGAACCTTCTTTATGCCCTGATCCGGCAGACTTTTCAGTGTCTCGTCGGTGTAGGGTTGCAGCCACTCTTCCCGGCCAAAGCGTGACTGGAATGTGGTGAGGTAGTCGTTCTCGCCGCGACCAAGCGACTGTGCCACGAGCCGGGTGGTCTTGTGGCACTGGCAATGGTAAGGGTCCCCTTCCTCCAGATAGCGCTTCGGCTCCCCGTGGTAGGAAAAAATCAGCTTGTCTGCCCCGCCATGCCCCTCGCGGAAACTCCGGATGCTGTCGGCCAGAGCGCTGATATAGCCGGGGTGATCATGGTACTGGGCGACGAAGCGCAGATCGGGCAGCCAGCGGCGCGCACGGAAGTCCTCGGCCAGGGCATCGAAGGTCGAGCCGCCGGTGGGGCCGCTGTACTGGGGATACATCGGTATGACGACCAGCTTGCGCACGCCCCGGTCGAACATCGACTGCACGCGGTCAGAAAGTGCAGGCCTGCCATAGCGCATGGCGTACTCAACCACGACGCGATCACCGTGACGCGCAGCCAGTGCCTCCTGCAGCGCGTTCGCCTGATCGCGCGTGTGCAGCAGCAGCGGTGATCCCTCATCCTCCCAGACGGTCGCGTAGGCCTCTGCCGACCGCGCCGGCCGCACGTTGAGAATAATGACGTTGAGTATGAACCACCAGAGCAGGCGGGGGACTTCAACGACCCGCGGATCTGACAGAAACTGCTTGAGGTACGGCCTAAGGGCCTTTTTTTCCGGCGCCTCGGGTGTACCGAGATTGGTGATCAGGACACCGATGCGCGGCGCCTGAGCATGATCAAACCCTAGAGAACCCTTATATTTCATAATCGCGCCAGTTTTTATCCCTGGTGGTTACTTTGACGCCGGTACCAGGCCGCAGCCGCCCGCGCGTTTGAGGACCGAACGTGGATAGTACGGACGCTGCAGACCTGCGGATGGCTTTCACCGAGCACAATGGTAAGGTGTCGTGCTGAAAAACAGCCGAGGAGAATAGCATATGCAGCGCCTATTGATCGCAGTGCCCCTGTTCGCCTGGGTTGCGCTGGCGGGTCCCGCCAGTGCGGCCGAGGGTGACGAGTCCATCCTGGCCTACCTGGATAACAGGG
>JBHEPQ010000152.1:0-2901 GCA_046260215.1 Chromatocurvus sp. | reverse complement strand
CCCGCCATGGTGCCCTGGCGCTCCAACGAGCAGGGCGAGGTGACAGACGACGTTCTCGAGTGGTATGAACGCTTTGCCCGTGGCAAGCCGGGCGCCATTGTCGTGGAGGCAACAGGCATTCGCGATGTGCCGAGTGGCCCGCTGCTGCGTATCGGCCACGACCGCTGTATCGAGGGTTTGTCACGACTGGCAGAAACCGTGCGCGAGGCGAGTGAAGGCCGAACGCGTCTGCTTATCCAGCTGATCGACTTTCTTACCATCCGCCGGCGGCCGCAGCGAGAAAAGTTTCTGCAGCGTTTTCTTCCTGTAACCGATGATCATCGGCGGGCCCTGCAAATGCCGGATGCCGACGACAGCGCGATTCGCGAGGCCCTCTGCGCCATGTCGGACGAGGCGCTCGAGTCGGTTCTGGCTCCCCGTGAGTGGGAAGACCTGCAGTTCGGCTATCGGGAGCGCGTGACGGACGTGCAGGTTCCCGCCATAGCGGCGCTGCCGCAAACACTCCCCGACCTCTTCGCGGACGCTGCCCGCCGTGCGCAGCAGGCAGGGTTTGATGGCGTGGAGCTGCATTACGCGCATGCGTACACCATGGCATCCTTCCTGTCGGCAACCAATACGCGAGAGGATGGCTACGGCGGACCACCGGAGCAGCGCGTGCGTCTGCCGCTGGAGGTTTACGAGCGGGTGCGGCAGGCAACGGGAGACGACTTTGCAGTTGGCTGTCGCTTTCTCAGTGATGAAATTATCGCCGGTGGCAGCGGCCTCGATGATGCGCGTTACTTCGGCCGCTGTTTCGCAGACGCCGGCATGGATTTCCTGTCCCTGTCTCGCGGCGGCAAGTTTGATGACGCCAAGCGCCCCAAGGTCGGTTGGGCGGCCTATCCCTACACCGGACAGAGTGGTTATGAATGCATGCCCGGGTACATTTCCGACGAACAGGGACCCTTCGAGCGTAATGTGTCGCCGGTGGCATCGATCCGCCAGGATCTTCGTCGCTCAGGCCGGGAAATACCTCTGGTAGTTGCCGGTGGGATTTTCGGGTTTGCTGCGGCAGAGCGCATTCTGGAAAACGACGAGGCCGATATCATCGGCCTGGCACGACAGGCGCTGGCGGACCCGGACTGGTTCGAAAAAGTGCGGACGGGCTACGGGGGCGATGTGAAAATCTGTCGCTACAGTAATTACTGCGAAGGGCTTGACCAGAAGCACAAGCAGGTGACCTGTGAACTGTGGGATCGTGAAGCGCTGGACGAGCCGGGCGCCAGCCTGAGCACCGATGGCAAGCGGCGGCTCGTGGCACCCACGTGGACGCCGCCCTCAACGTTGAGCGTTGGCGATCATGGTGGCGGCGGGAAGCGCTCGTAAAAGCCGGGGTTGGCCGGGGGAAGAGGACCGTTATAACCCTCAAGGCATGATGTGATATGCGCGATCGAGTCGCTGGCGAGACGGCGGTACATGTCTGCCGTAATGGCCAGCGCGCTGGCGCCAGGCCATCCTGGCGGCAGCAGCTCTTCGGGGAGGGGGGTATCATGCAGCAGTACCCGGCGGTAATCGTGAATTAACAGCGTGCGCAGAGTGAAAGCGGTTTCGGGCGCCAAACGCGTCCGCTTAGTCAACCACTGGTGCACTTGCTGGTATATCTCTAGAAAGTCGCGATAGGCGGCGGCCGTTTTGTCGAGCTGCCAGCACTCCTTCACCGTGTCACGCAGGGATTGCTGTGACGCAAGTTGCGAGCTGGTGGCGTCGAACAGCAAAACACCCTCGGTGGCGTGAAATTCTTCCAGCGTTTCCTGCAGCGTGCGGCCTGGTCTCCCGGGCCTGGCGTAAGTGCCGCTGGAAATTGCCCGGAATCCCTGCCAGGCCAGACTGCGGCGAAAATTCTCGCGATCCGCCTCGGCGATGTCCACGGGAACCAGCAGCTGCCAGTGTCCCTCCCAGAGCGTGTCTTCCTGTGCGTATATGCGCCTCGCCGCACGCTGATACTCAGCACTGCCGTGCGCCGTGAACCGGTAGTAGCTGCGTCGGCCGACCCTTTCCGCCTGCAGCCAGTTCTCCTGGGAAAGGCGGAATACAGATGTTCGCACCAGCCGCTCATTGATGCCCAGAGCGCCCAGCGTGCGGACGACGCTGCCGAGCCAGAGGGTGTGTCCATGCTGGGAGGCTACATCGCCAAACAGGGTAATGATCAGCGACTTCACGCGCATGGGCCGTTTTCGACGGAAGCTCGCCAGAACGCGTTCTACGGGTTTCGGGTGGGCCATGCGGTTTCCTCGAAATCGGTGGGTAGTCAGAAAATCTGCATGCTGCTGCCGTTGAAAAGCCTGGGTACCACGTAACAAGTGATACACAAATATTGATTAACTTGTCGACATCGTATTACATTAAGGGAATTGATTTATAGCACCCACGGGAGATAATAATGCCACATCGTCCCTGTCTTGATCCTCTTGACGATATCGAACGCGCAAGCCTGGACGAATTGCAGGATCTGCAGCTACGCCGGCTACAGCGCACTCTTGCGCATGCCTACGCTAATTCCCCGGTCTATCGCGAAAAATTCGAGGCTGCCGGTGTTCACCCGGACGATCTGACCTGTCTCGCGGACCTATCGCGGTTTCCTTTCACGGCCAAGACCGATCTGCGCGATAACTACCCGTTCGGCATGTTCGCCGTCCCGATGGAACAGGCGGTGCGGGTGCATGCCTCCAGCGGCACGACCGGGAAACCGACCGTTGTTGGCTACACGCAGGGTGATATCGATATTTGGGCCTCGGTTGTTGCCCGCTCGATACGCGCAGCAGGCGGCACGGCTGCAGACAAGGTTCACGTGGCATACGGTTATGGCCTGTTTACCGGCGGGCTGGGTGCGCACTATGGCGCCGAGCGCCTGGGCTGTACGGT
>JBHEPQ010000128.1:0-11404 GCA_046260215.1 Chromatocurvus sp. | reverse complement strand
GGCCCACCGTCGCGCGGATGTAGTTGGTTTCACCGCCGTGAATGATCCGACTGGTGTCAAACAGAATGAGACCTGACATGATCATAATGATGGCGGCGGAAAGCGTGAGCGAGAGTGCAGGAATCGCCAGGAAGATATTGGCAATCATCGCAACTACCGCCACGAGCAATCCGACCATCAGGAATCCCCCCATGAAGGAGAAATCCTTGCGAGTCGTCAGCGCGTAGGCCGACAGGCCAAAGAACACGACCGCCGTGCCGCCAAGCGCCTGCATCACCAGGGCCGGGCCGTTCGGCATCGCCAGGTACTGGCTCAGCATCGGCCCGATTGACGCGCCCATAACGCCGGTAAAGGCAAATATCGCGGGAAGCCCCTTCGCGGTGTCTGCCATTTTATGAACGACGAACAACAGGCCGAAGCCGACCAGCATAAGAATCAACCCGGCCCCGGCAGGTAGCCCCATCGCCATGGAGATGCCCGCGGTGACGGCGCTGAATAGTAGGGTCATGCCCAGTAGCATGTAGGTATTTTTCAGTACCTTGTTTGTGCTGACCAGTCCGCCAGCACCGCTGCCTGCAACGTTGTAGACACTTCTGTTTTCCATTACTGACTCCTGGTTATTGCTGAGTTCGAATAAACCGATGTCGGTTCTATCTGTCATGCTATGACATCGTCCTTCGATGTCGGTTCCCGCCATCTATATTAGCTAGCGGTATGGGTAATACGAATAATACGGGTCTCGAAGATCATTTCAAGGACGCTTCCGCCTGATGAACGCTTCTTGACACTTCTTGACGCTGTTTGCCACCAGCTTCATTTCAATAAAGGCTTGCCACAGGCTCGCCATTAGCGTTAGTAGACTAGAGGATAGCAGGCTTTTTCGGCTCCTGACATTAAAACCGGCGGCGAGCGACGCGGCATACCTGATTGCGTTGTGCCTGATTGCGTTGTGCAAAGGAGCTGACGTAGGATCCTTGCTCTATTTTCGAATCGGATATTCAGACCATGATTTCAGGAAGACTGACAGCAGGCATTCTCTCAACTCTTCTCACTGCTCTTGCTGCATTGCCCCCGCTGGCGTCAGCGGACAACCACGCTGGTGGAGTCGACATCATCTATGACGTCAACGGCAAGGGCTATGAAGGCTATTTTGCCAATGCCGAAGACAGCCGGGGGCTGGTACTGCTGATCCACGACTGGGACGGGCTTACCGGCTACGAAAAGCAGCGAGCAGACATGCTGGCGAACACCGGCTACAGCGTTTTTGCGGTAGACCTGTTCGGCGAGGGCATCCGCCCGGAAAAGGTCGAGGATCGACGGCAGCATACAGGGGAGCTTTACCGTGATCGCGAGAAAATGCGCGCGATCATGCAGGGAGCGCTTGCCGCCGCCGGTGAGCAGGGCGCCGATATCGGCAATGCCGTCGCCGCCGGCTACTGCTTTGGCGGCGCTGCAGTTCTGGAGCTGGCTCGCTCCGGTGCTTCCCTGCGGGGTTTCGCTACCTTCCACGGCGGCCTGGGCACGCCACAGGGACAGGATTATTCCCAGGTAATGGGGGATGTGCGCGTCTATCACGGTACGGCTGACGCAGCCGTGACCATGAGCGACTTCGCAGCACTGGCCGACAGGCTAGAAGCACACGGCGTAGCGCATGAGATGATCACCTACGGCGGCGCCCGGCATGCGTTCACGGTCATGGGTAGCGAACGCTATCAAAAGGCGGCTGATGAAGCCTCCTGGGCCTCGTTCATGGCGTTTCTGGAGGAAATTCTGTAGGCAGCGAATGTTGCGTTTCGCCTGCCGCGGAAGGCAGGCGCTCACGGGCCCAGCTCTGCTGCGCCATGCGCCGCGCCGTCGAAATCTCTTGCTCCGATATGTTGGCGATAACGTAATCCTCCAGGGGATCGTCGTGAAAGATATAGAGTCGGGAGGCGAGCTCGGCAAAGGGTAACGATGCCTCTCCAAAGCGCTCGCCGTGCCCCTGGGTAGAAACCACAACGCTATTGCCCCAGTCCTGGCCACTGTCGTTATTGGGGTTGAAAAAGTAGACCCGCATGACCTGCTGCTGGTCCATCGCAATACGTACAAGCGTCACGGCGTGCCAGCCAATGAAGTTCGCGTTGCTGTCGGTAATGGCAATTCCCGCCGGCTGCGGGTGAATCACTGGCTGATTGCCGTTGAACAGGGGATGAAAGCTGCAGTAGAAACGCCGCAGGAACGTATCGTAATCGCTCAGGTTTCCGGTAGTAATGTCAACGGCGATGACGAAGTCACGGCCTACCCACCAACCATGGAACTCGGGATTGATCCAGCGGTGCGGATCTTCAGCGCGGTCGTTGCACAGTCGCCCCATTTCCCCATAGACCCGATCCAGGTGGGGCACAAGGACCATGGATACCGGGTCTGTATCCAGCGCAACGTCGCCGATCAGTCCCGCGGGGAGCCCCTCGGAGTCGATGGTAATCCCCTCGAAATGCATCTGGATGTTGTCATAGCGCGCCGCCTGGGCGATCAGGTGCATAAGATAATCCGGGTCATTGTAAGCCCACATGGAAATTGCGCGCGCCGACTGACAGGTGGGGTTATTGCCCTGACCGACGCCCAGAGGCTGACCGAGCAGGCTGATGACGCCCGCCAGAAGAAGCACACGCGGCGGCTGGGTCGAATCAAAGACCGCCGATAGCCGATGTGCATTCTCCTCCGACAGCACCAGGCTGATCTGCCGCCAGAGGCTGGGAGCCAGTGGTGCAGAATACAGGGCGCCCCCCTCCATCAGCATCGCCAGACCGTAAACGGCCTGGGCTGTCTCCGGATGAATTGCCTCGCGAACCAGCGCGGTCACCAATTCGTTGTAGGTAGAGAACACGTCAAAGCCGGTGCTGCTCAGGCCCAGCGCGCCGGGTATCAGTGGCTGCTGGTCATTGTCCAGCAGCCAGCGGAGGAAGATGGCGTGATAATCGGATACCAGCCCGACATCATGCATGGCGCGGGCAAAGCCGCTGGCTTCCTGCCCCAGCGAAACGTTGTCCATGGCCGCCAGCCGGTCCAGATACACCGACATGTCGGGATTATCGAGGCAGCCCTTTGTGGGGCCAAGCAGGGCGCTGGTAAGCCGATCGGCGCCGAGCCTGGCCTCGCCAATATCGCCGCGGGCCTGGGACAGCACTCGAGCGATCTGAATGACCATCACCTTGACGTGGGTGACCTGTATCGGGCGTTGTGCCAGGATACGCCAGATCTCGTCGATCAGGCTGCCGATGATATCTTCAAAACCGACATGATCCAGGATATAGAGAAAGAGACGATCGATTGCGGGCGCGATGTCGCCGAGCCGCACCCGGAGAGTCTCATCGCCGGTGTCGAAAAGACGATTAAGGTTCAGCGCAAGCATCTGTGTCAGAAAGTGTCGCGCAATCTCGGGCGATGTGTCCGCGTGCGCATGCTCACCGCGTGAAATGGCCAGCATGCGCAAATGGCTGATGCTGTCCAGTGCCACGGTTCTAGGGTTGCCGGACTCCAGCGTGGTTCTTACCAGTGACGGCAACAGGGATCCCGGCGCCTCCCAGTCACTCCCGGCGAACAGCCCCGCAACATCCATATCGGCTGCCCGCTGATACAGTCGTTCGACGCCGTCATCGAGACGCAGCAGGCGCGTCGCGAGATCAAGCACGGGTTCTTGATAGCTGCGGCGGGCGGTGGGCGCCGCCTGCTGGAGGCAGGCGAGGGCGCTGTCGAGTTTTTTTTCAAGGCGTTGCGCAAGCAACGCATCCGACGTACTGATGCGCTGGGTGCTGTGCTGCTCAGTCATGGATTTCAAGCTCTTGGTGGGATGTTATCGATTCGCGCACGAGGAAAAATGGGTTCTTTTGGCGGCACACCGGCGCAAGTATGTGCCAAAGGCACCGTCCTTGGGAACCGAAAAACAGCAGCGAAGTCGCCCTCATGCTGTAGTATATTTCGGACGGTTGTTACCTGATAGCGCAGCCATGGGGGTTAGACAGAAATGGGAATGGCTCTGTCGATACTGGATCTCGCCCGTGTCACCCAGGGGGTTGACCCGGCCACGGCCATCGACCGTGCGCGGGAGGTTACGATCCACGCCGAGGCAGCCGGTTATCACAGGGTGTGGCACGCCGTGCATCACAACATGCCAGGGGTCGCCAGTATTGATCGAGGAGGGTGGTGCGCCCGGAGAGATTCGAACTCCCGACCACCTGGTTCGAAGCCAGGTACTCTATCCAGCTGAGCTACGGGCGCAACGGTTGCGAAGGTTAGGCGGAATGCCGGTCGCGGTCAATCACTGGTTTGCATCCACGGAACAAACTGTGCCGCTTACTCAGTCATTCTGCTCAGTCATTCTGCAATGACGCCATATACTGTCCAATCAAGTTGACACACTTGGCAATCTCCCCTATAAGTATAAAAAACTTAGTGGCACGAGATGGGATTATGTGGCGAGCCCTCAAAAGCTTTCTCTGGACGTTGAAAATCGCATTGCCCAAAGTGGCTGTCGGCTGGATGTTCGCCTTGCTTACCATCGACTTCAACCGGGTCGCCATCGTCGAGATGGGAGTCGCTGCCGTCGTTGTGACCACGCTCCTTTCGATCCACTATTTCATTGCGCCCTTTCAGGTGATCGCCGGGCGCATCGCCGATACCCGGCCCCTGTTCGGCTACCGGCGAACGCCGTATCTCATCGGTGCCAGCCTGGTCGCGAGTCTTCTGTTTGTCGCGTTGCCGAAGGTAACAATGGCGATGGGTGCGGGATCGTCCCTGGCCACCGGGGTGGCGGTGCTGATTTTTGTCCTGTTCGGCCTGTGTATGGCCGTAATGGCAGATAGCTACCATTCTCTTATTGCAGAGACGACGAGCAAGGAGACGCGTGGCGGCGTGATCTCCGTTGTCTGGATTGTGATGATCCTGTCGACCATCTGCGCCGCGGTGGTCATGAATGCGGTGCGCCCGGAGTTCAGTCCGGAGGCCATGCAGAATCTGTACAACCTGACCCCCCCTATCGTTCTCGTTGCAGTCATTCTCGGCGTTGTCGGCGTTGAACGCAGACTGGGCGCGGCAGAACTCACCCAGGCCGCAGCCAGGGCACGCGCCATGGCTCCCCCGGGCAATCCTCTGGCCTCAGCGGCCAGGCTGGTATCGAGCAACCGGCAAGCTCGCTATTTCTTTGTTTTCATTGCCTGTGCCATTTTTGCACTGTTCCTGCAGGAGAGCCTTATCGAGGTGCTGGGTGCAGAAGTGTTTGGCGCGGGTATCCGGGAAACAACGCGCTTCCAGCCAGTCTGGGGCGGTGGAATTCTCCTTGGCATGGTAGTCATGGGAATGCTCAGCGCCTTCCGTCAGGTCCCGAAGAAAACAATGACCCTCGTCGGTTGTGCTGCCGCATCCGCCGGATTCTTTCTGCTTGGCGTGATTGCCCTGCTGCGGCTTGAGTTCCTGCTCCTGCCGACGCTTTTCGTCATGGGTATCTGCGCCGGGGTGTTCAACGTCGGTGCGCTGGCGATGATGATGGACATGACCGTCGAGGGGGCCACAGGGCTCTATATGGGTCTCTGGGGTACTGCCCAGGCCATGGGTATGGGCGGATCCGCAGTCGCCGCCGGCGCCCTGCACACCGCGCTTATCGGCAGTGGTTTACTCGCACCTGAAAACGCCTACTGGATTATATTCTCACTCGAGGCGAGCGTGCTACTGGGTGCCGCGGCTGTACTGTCGCGCGTCGACGTGTCTGCTTTCCAGCTCAGTGCCATGCAGCCCGCCCGCGACGTCGACACTGACGACACAGCAATTCTCGATGTCGCCACCGCCAGCGCCTGAACCGGCCCAGCCAAGCGCGAAGCAGCCAGGAGGCCCTTGATCGCATCTTCGGATACACTCGACTACCGCTTTGACGATCGTGTGGCGGGGCAGTACGACGCGCTGCGTGGGCACCCGTCAGAGATTTCTTCACGCATTGGTGAGGCTATTATCGGGCTCGCGGGCAGTGGCGCGAGCATTCTCGAGGTTGGCGTCGGCACCGGACGCATCGCACTGCCCTCGGTATGGGCGGGCGGAAATGTTGTGGGCGTAGACCTGTCTGCCGAAATGCTGGCGGCGCTCGCCGGGCGAGAGATTGCCGGACTATCACTGGTGCGCGGTGACATCACCCGGCTGCCGTTTCGCGACAGCGCATTTGACGCTGCTGTCTGCGTGCATGTATTGCACCTGGTGGATTCGCGCACAGTGCTCGCGGATCTGCTACGGCTGGTGCGTCCGGGCGGGGTTATCATTCTCGGTCGGGACTGGGTTGACCCGGCGTCTTTTGCCGGTGCGCTGCGCAACGAGTTCCGCCAGGCGGTCGTTGATCTGGCCGAGTCCATCGACTTCCCCGTGGGTGCCAGAGGTCTGGTGCAACAGGTCGTCGAACTCGGCGGCGAGGCGGTAGACAACGGCACAGAGCAGACGGCAGTAGAGTGGGAGTCCGCGTTGAGCCCGCGGCAGGTACTCGACGGCATAGCTTCGCGCGACGACGCCGAAAGCTGGGTCCTGCCCGACGAACTCTTGAACCGCGTTATGACACGCCTGAATGACTTCGCCAACGCCAGCTGGAGCGATCTGAACACCAAACAGACGGTTACGCGACGCTTCGTATATTCACTTTTCCGAATCCCGCAGTTATGAGCGAATGCGGTGCAGAGCAGGGCAGGCTGTGTGTCCTGCGCGAATACGCATGAAACTGGATGCCCGTTTGACACTGCCCTGCGGCGCCATCCTGCCGAACCGTCTGGTCAAGGCAGCAATGACCGAGGGTCTGGCCACCACGAACGGCGTCCCCTCAGAGGCGCTGTGTCGTCTTTACCGGATCTGGGCTGCCGGCGGCGCCGGCCTGCTGCTCACGGGCAACGTTATTGTCGACGCAGACCACCTTGAGCGACCCGGCAATGTCGTCATCGATGGCAGTCCGGAACCGGCACGCGAGGCGGCCCTGGCGCATTGGGCGGATGCCGCTACCAGCGGCGGCAATACGGCCTGGGTGCAGCTCTCCCACGCCGGACGCCAGACAATGAAGAAGGTCAACCCGCATCCGAAGGCGCCATCGGCGGTGAAGCTGGGTTTGCCGGGTGGCCAGTTTGGCGAGCCGGTGGCGATGACAACGGCGGAAGTCGAGGCACTGCCAGAGCGTTTCGCAGCTGCCGCTGCAGCGGTGCAGGAGGCAGGCTTCGGTGGCGTACAGGTGCATGCGGCGCATGGCTATCTGCTCTCGGAATTCCTCAGCCCTCGCAGCAATTATCGCGATGATGACTATGGTGGCTCGCTGGAAAATCGCGCCCGGCTGCTCCTGGACATCGTTCAGGCTATCCGCTCGTCGACCGGCCCGACATTCGCTGTTGCCGTGAAACTCAACAGCGCCGATTTTCAGCGCGGTGGTTTCGCCTTCGAGGACAGCGTACAGGTCGCGCGTTGGCTGGAGGACGCAGGCGTCGACCTCATCGAGGTCTCCGGTGGTACCTATGAACAGCCGCGACTATTGGGGGTAGACGGCCTGGAGCCGGCGGAGGAGCAGGTTGTCGCAGAGTCGACTCGGGCTCGAGAGGCCTATTTTGTCGACTTCGCCGTAGCGATGCGCAGTACGCTGCAGATCCCGCTCATGGTCACCGGAGGTTTTCGCACCCGAATGGCTATGCAGCAGGCGCTGGCAAGCGGCATTGATCTGATCGGACTGGGCCGCCCCCTGTGCGTACAGATTGACGCGCCGGCGCGACTTCTCGCCGGCGCCAAGGACCTGCCGAGCTACGAAGCGGGACTCGGCCTGTTGCCACGCCCGCTGCGTTTCCTGCGCCGGTCGAAGCTGTTGCGCACCCTGGATACCTTCGGCGCCATGTACTGGTTCTACGCGCAATTGGACATGCTCGGCAAGGAGGGTAGGGTGGACGAGAGACTGTCGGTGCTTGCTGCCTCGCGACGCATCGAAAGTCTGCAAAGAAAATGGCTTGCCGAGAAAGAATCAACAGGAGATTAACACCATGGGATTCGCACTGTCCGACATGCAACTTACCAGCTCCGCCTTTGAGCACGGAAACGACATACCGGCGAAGCATACCGGGGAGGGCGACGACCTGTCCCCGCCGCTGTCGTGGTCCGATGCGCCGCCGCAAACAAGCGCTTTTGCAATCATCTGCCACGATCCAGACGCGCCACTGGTCACCGGCCAGGGCACATACGGTTTCGCACACTGGGTGCTTTACAACATCCCGGGGGACGTCAGCAGTCTCACGGGAGGAGCTACTGGCTACACCGCCGGCAAAAACGACTTCGGGACGACGGGCTACGGCGGGCCGATGCCGCCCAACGGGCATGGCGATCATTACTACTATTTCTGGGTGCTTGCCCTGAATGACGACGCACCGCTTGAAGAGGGTCTCACTCTGTGGGAACTGCTGGCGAAGATCGAGCCGCGCCTGCAGGGTATGAACCGCCTGGTCGGCCGTTACCGCCGCGACTGAGCTGGCTCGTAGACGAAAATCAGCGTGGACAGTGGCGGCAGGGTCATCGCAGCGCTCGCTGGCTGATCGTGACAGGGCGTGCTTGTGGCGAAAACGGCGCCGAGGTTGCCACGACCGCTACCGCCGTAAATTTCCGCATCGCTGTTAAGAAGTTCCCGCCAGCGCCCGACGCAGGGCATGCCGCACTGCCAGTCGCGTCGCTCGACCGGGGTGAAGTTGCAGACAACGGCGACCGGAGAGTCGCCTTCGTCTCCCAGGCGCAGCCAGGCGAATATCGATGTATCCGCCTCGTGCAGGGCGAGCCACTGGAACCCGGAATGCTCGCAGTCGCGCCGGTGAAGCGCAGGCTGGGCGCGGTAAGTGCTGTTCAGGTCACGCACCAGGCGCCGCAGCCCCGT
The DNA here is from genome assembly GCA_046260215.1 of Chromatocurvus sp. Taxonomy (GTDB): domain Bacteria; phylum Pseudomonadota; class Gammaproteobacteria; order Pseudomonadales; family Halieaceae; genus Chromatocurvus. Next base: position 2,511 of record JBHEPQ010000128.1, on the reverse strand, counting down.
GTTACGCGGGCGGCAGGCCTCGTCCCAGTCCAGCTCACCGCTCTGACGCCATTCCCCCGACTGGCCGAATTCGCAGCCCATGAACAGCAGCTTCTTACCCGGGTGGCCCCACATGAAACCGTAGTAGGCGCGCAGGTTTGCGAAGCGCTCCCAGTCGTTGCCCGGCATGCGCTGCGGCATTGAGCCCTTGCCATGTACCACCTCGTCATGGCTGATGGGCAGAATAAAATTCTCCGAGAAGGCGTAATGCAGCCCGAAAGTCATCAGTTCGTGATGGTATTTGCGATTTAACGGGTCTTCCGCCATGTAGCGCAGCGTGTCATTCATCCAGCCCATGTTCCATTTGTAGCCAAAGCCCAGCCCCCCCAGATCAGCGCGCTGTGACACGCCGGGAAAGCTCGTGCTCTCCTCGGCGATGGTCATTGCGTCCGGCTCGGCGGCGTAAACCTCCGTGTTCGTGCGACGCAGGAACTCGATTGCCTCCAGGTTTTCCCGACCTCCGTGCACGTTTGGCACCCATTCCCCCTCCTTGCGGGAATAGTCGCGGTACAGCATGGAGGCAACCGCATCCACGCGCAGTGCATCGATATGATACTCGCGCATCCAGTAAAGCGCGTTTGCGCGCAGGAAATTGCTGACCTCCGCGCGGCCAAAGTTGTATATCAGCGTGCTCCAGTCCGGATGGTAGCCTTCGCGCGGGTCGACGTGCTCGTAGAGTGCCGTACCGTCGAACAGAACGAGGCCGTGCGCATCAGCGGGAAAATGGCCCGGCACCCAGTCGAGAATGACACCAAGGCCCGCCTGGTGAGCAGCATCCACCAGGTCGCGAAACTCCTGCGCCGGTCCGTGGCGGATTGTCGGGGCGAACAGCCCTACAGGCTGGTAGCCCCAGGAGCCGTCGTAGGGGTGCTCGGAGAGCGGCATGAATTCGATGTGCGTAAAACCGAGCTCGAGAACATAATCCACGAGCTCCACCGCCGCCTCACGATAGGACAACATGCGATTATCCTCAGCGGCGCGCCGGCGCCAGGATCCGAGGTGGACCTCGTAAACAGAGATCGGCGCGTCACGGCGATTGCACGCGCCGCGACTGTCCATCCACTTCTCGTCGTGCCAGCCGTAGCCGTCGATGTCGCGAACGATAGATGCCTGCTGTGGTGGGTGCTGGGCGCCGAAACCGACGGGGTCTGCCTTGCGTCGCCGGATGCCATCGCAGCCCGTGACGTCGTACATGTAAGTGGCACCATCGCCGATACCCGGAATAAAAGTTTCCCAGACGCCGCTAGCGCCCACGATCAGCAGGGGGTGACTTTCCGAATCCCACCGATTGAAATCGCCAACTACAGCGACCCGCTGCGCATTCGGTGCCCAGACCGCGAAATGCGTCCCGTGCTGGTCCTGGTGTTCCAGCACATGGGCACCCAGAGCGTGCCAGAGTTCCATGTGCGCACCCTCGCCAAGCAGGTGTTCGTCGAACTCACCGAGGACTCCATCTGCCTTGACCGCTGATCGCGCCACTGTGTCCGATGCACTCCGTATGTCGATCTGATTGCCAACAGAGTAGCCATCCTGTCGCAGATAGCAAATTGGCCCCCGCCGGCGCGAACCGCTTCTGCTGGTCTGCGCCGCAACTGCAGGATCATGGCCGCTAATCTTTCGGGTATCGCACCAGTGGACGCCCCTCAAACATGTGCTTGGCGAAAAGAAATCCCTGAAACAGGCAAATCCCCAACTGCCGCAACCACCTGTATTCGGCGATGGTTTCGACGCCCTCCGCCACCAGGCTCATACCAAGCTCTTCACACAGAAGCGACACCGCTCGGGCGATCGCCTGACGCGGGCCTTTGGATTCGATATCACGCACCAGCGCCACATCCATCTTGACGTAATCCGGCTGAAAGTCAGCCAGCATTCCCAATCCGGCATTGCCTGCGCCGAAATCATCAACGGCCAGCTGGAAGCCGTAGCGTTGACCCTGTTTGATTGTTTCCGCGAACCCCGGCAGGTCATCGATAAATTCGGTCTCAGTGGCCTCAAAAATGATCTGTTCCGCCGGAAATCCATGCTCGGCGGCCTCAATAGTCAAGCACAGGCTCGTTTCAGGATTCAAGGCTGCGGAGGGCAGGAAGTTGAGATTCAACGCCGTGCCCAGCTCCAGATCCGCCGCCATCTGCACGGCTTTGTTCCTGATCAGAAGATCAAACGCGGCCCTCTGATCAACATCTATGCTGTCCAGGATGGAAAAGGCTGGTTACCCCTGCGGCCCCCTGATTAACGCTTCGTGGGAATGAACCCTGCGGGCCACCACGTCCACGATGGGCTGGAAAGCCATAGAGAATTCGGGGAAGGGCGATTGATCAAGGCTTTCCTCGGAAGAGGAAAGGATAGGCACCCGCCATTTTCCCGCCTCAAATGCCGCTACCAGCTTCGCCGCCCGCCCTGCCTATTTCTCTTGAGGACTGATGATTTTCAACAAACTCCCGTAAATCGGAACCCAGCTCTTGCTGCACA
>JBHEPQ010000103.1:0-25531 GCA_046260215.1 Chromatocurvus sp. | reverse complement strand
GAAGGTACGCATCTGGTACTTGCCCCCGTCGCTCATGGTATCGCGGAGCTCGCCCAGGTTCTGCTTGGTGATCAGGTCCTGCACCCGCGGCGTGTTGATCAGCACCTCCATGGCCGCGGTCTTGTCGCCGGCGATGGTGGGCACCAGCCGCTGGGAAATCACCGCGCGCAGGTTCTGTGCGATACGGCCGACCTCGTTGGCCTGATCTTCCGGCGGGAAGAACGTCATCATGCGCTCCAGCGCCGAGATGGCATTGTTTGAATGCAGCGTGGTGATGCACAGGTGGCCGGTGTTGGCGAACTTCAGGGCATATTCCATGGTTTCGTGATCGCGAATTTCGCCGAGAAGGATGACATTGGGCGCCGAGCGCATGGCAGAACGGATACCCGTGTTGTAGGTTTCTGTGTCGACGCCGATCTCGCGCTGTGCCACTACCGATCGTTTGTGATGATGCAGGTATTCGATGGGATCCTCCAGCGTCAGGATGTGACCCGCGGCGTTGCTGTTGCGATGATCGATCATCGCCGCCAGGGTGGTTGATTTACCGGAGCCGGTAGCACCTACCACGACCACGAGCCCGTTCTTCTCCATGATCAGATCATTCAGCACCGTTGGCAGGCCGAGCTCCTCAACGCTCGGGATTTCATTGTGCACGTAGCGGAACACCAGGGAGGTTTCTCCCCGCTGCTTGAAGGCTGAACCCCGAAAACGCCCGAGTTCCGCTATGCCGACACTGAAGTCAACCTCGCCATGCTCCTCGAACTCCATGATCTTGCGGTCAGAGGTCAGTGTTCTGAATATCCGGTCCACCTGGCCATGAGCCAGCTGCTCGCCGATCCAGGCGAAGCCGAACGGGCCCTTGATGAGGATCTTGGCGCCGGTATGCAGGTACATGTCCTCGCCGTCTTTCTTTACCATCAGGGCGAGGTAGGGGGCGATTTCGAGCTTTGTATCGGACATAGTTGCATCCCTTGACTGTAGGGGAAGTATCGCATCGTGACGCCTGCCTTGAAAGGCGCCGCGTTGGAAAAAGCGACCCGCGTCGCGGCAACAGGCGGACACAGACCTTGTGTTCCCGGCGTGGTCGCGAAATAATCCGCTATCTAACCAGCCGCCTGTAGCTCAGCAGGATAGAGCAACCGCCTCCTAAGCGGTAGGTCGCAAGTTCGACTCTTGCCAGGCGGACCATTTCCCATGCCGGTGCGTGTTTCGGGCGCCGGAGACGGCGTCAGGCCGGCACCGCGGTGCCCTTCCCCTGGGAGTCACCCTTCGGGAGTCAGTCCCCAGGAGTCAGCCCCCAGGAGTCAGCGTTGTTGTTTTATCGGGCGGGAAGCCTCCTTACACTGTTCGCCATCGCCGGTGGCTTTTGCGCTACCGCCTTCACCCAACCGCTCCAGGACAGAGAGCTGCCGGACTACAGGGCGAGCTACGGCGAGGCGCGCGAGGCCATTGATCGTCGACGCTGGACTGACTACGAGCGCTTGCGCAGCCGCCTGGACGACTATCCGCTGGCGCTGTATCTCGATTACTTTCGCCTGCGTGCCGGCTCTACCCCGGTCACTGCGCAAGACGCCAGGCGCTTCATCAGGCGCAGCAGCGATTCACCCCTCGCCAACCGCTTCCTCGCCGCCTATCTGTCGCGGGCGGGGCGGGAACGGCGCTGGCAGGATTATCTTGCCGTGATGCCCGAGCCCCCCAACGACATTGAGCTGCAGTGCTATTACTACCGTGCCCAGCTGGCGACCGGCAACGTGCTGCGGGCGTGGCAGGGGGCCGCCCGGCTGTGGGTGCACGGGCAGTCCCGACCGGAGACATGTGACCCGCTGTTCAAGGCGTGGATGGACGCCGGCGGTCTGACGGACAGGCACGTGTGGAATCGGCTGAAACTGGTGTTTGAGGCCGGCCAGCGCGGACTGTTGGCCTATGTTGGCCGGCAGGCCACCGCGCGGCTCTCCCCGTGGGTAGAAAGGCTCCGGGCGGTGTATCGGCGGCCCGATACCGTGCTGCAGGTTATCGAAGATCGCGAGCCGGGCGACTATCGCGACGCTATTGTGCATCTGGGTATCAGGCGCCTCGCGCTCTACAGCCCCGAGAATGCCCTTGAGCTGTGGGGCCGGGTGTCGCTGGAGCCTGACCCCGGCGGCGAGGAACAGCAGAAGACTGAAACGAAGATCGCCTTTCGCAGCCTCATCAACAAGGTCGAGGAGGCCGAACCCTGGCTGCGGGAGAACCTGCCACGCTGGCGGGATGACCAGCTGACCGGCATTCGTCTGCGCTGGCTGCTATCGGAGAAGGACTGGCAAGGCGTCCTGCAGACGCTGCCCGCGCTGACGCCCGAGGCCCGGAAGTCGAGTCTCTGGCTGTACTGGCAGGGGCGGGCCCTGCGCGAGACCGGTGATGCCCAGCGGGCGCAAACAGCGTTCGGGGCGGCCGCGCAGCAGCGCAATTATTACGGGTTTCTCGCGGCAGACACGCTGGGCGTGCCATACCGGTTGCAGAACCGGGTGCCGGACTCTGCCGCCACGGATTCCCGAACGCTGCTGCGCCTGCCGGGTGTGCGTCGCGTGAATGAGCTGCAGGTGCTGAGCGAGAGCTGGCTGGCGCACGCTGAATGGCGTTACGTTCTTGGGCAGGAAAACAGCGAGGCGAAGTTGAGCCTGGCGCAGTGGGCGTCGGGTGAGGGCTGGCACCATCTGGCTATTGATGCAGCGAACAGCGCCGCCGCGCATGATGCGCTGAGCCTGCGATTCCCGCGGGCGTTTCCCGAGGTGTTTGCAGCCCAGGCGGAGGCAGTCGGGGTTTCCGCTACCGAGCTCATGTCTATCGCGCGCCGTGAGAGCGCGTTTTTCCCCATGGCGCGTTCCCTGGCGAATGCCCGCGGTCTGATGCAGGTGCTGCCGCGAACGGGTCGGCAGGTAGCACGCCGCATCGGTGCAGCGTCCGGAGTATCGCTGTACGACGTCGATAACAATGTGCGTCTTGGCAGCGCCTACTACCGCTCACTGCTCGACCGCTTCGACGGCAACCGCCCGCTGGCGCTCGCGGCCTATAATGCCGGTCCGGGTCGCGCCCGCACCTGGCGCAATGAGGGCGATGCGCGCCTGCCGGTGGATCTCTGGATAGAGACACTGCCGTATCGCGAGACGCGCGACTATGTCAAAGCCGTGCTCGCCTACAACGTGGTATTTGCTTATTTGCGGGGCGAGGAGGCAGTGCTTCTGCGGTCCAACGAGCGCGCAGCGCTGTATTGAGCATGCGCCCGGACTACTCGTTCATCATTCCCGTGCGCAATGAAGAGGGCGTTATCGGTCCACTGCTTGCAGATCTGAGGAACCGGTTCACCGCTTGCGAACTGGTCGTGGTCGACGGTGACAGCAGCGACGGCAGCCTTAAGGAGGCGCTGGCGCTTGCTGATGTCGTCCTGCTCGGTGACCCGGGCCGGGCGGCACAGATGAATCTCGGCGCGGCCTGCGCAGCGGGGAGTTACCTGTTCTTTCTGCACGCCGACACCCGGCCGTGTTTTTCCCTGGCGCAGCTTGATCGATTGATGGCGCACGCGCCGCGCTGGGGTTTCTGTCGTGTGCGCCTGGGCGGAGATCGCCTCGGTCTGCGCGTTGTGGAAGCCGGGATGAACCTGCGCTCCAGGATTACGGGTATCGGCACGGGTGACCAGATGCTGTTTGTGACGAGCGAGCTGTTCGAACACGCCCAGGGCTATGCGTCGCTGCCGCTGATGGAGGACGTCGAGCTGTGCAAGCGCCTGCGTCGCATCAGCCGGCCCTGCGTGCTGCCTGCCCGGGTCTGCACCTCCAGTCGGCGCTGGGAGCAACGCGGTATTCTGCGCACTGTACTGAGCATGTGGTGGCTGCGGCTGCTGTACGTCTGCGGGGTGGCGCCCGCGACACTGAGGCGTCTTTATTATGGGGAGTAGGGATGCTGGTCGGCAGGACTGTCTCTACCTGCAGTTTGCAAAGGCGCCGCAGGCAGGGCGCGTCAAAACGCGCCTGCAGGCACGGCTCGGCGCACGCGCGGCGTGTGAGCTGCACTGTGAGCTGCTGCTGCACACCGCGCGCCAGCTGCAGCGGGTTGCCGCGCCGCGGCGGGAGCTGTGGGTAAGCGGCGCTTCAGCCGATTCATGGCTGTCGCGGGTTGCGCGCCAGCACGGCATGGTCATCCGCCAGCAGCGCGGTATCGATCTCGGCGAGCGTATGCTGCACGCACTGCGCGATGGCCTGTCGAGACACCGGCAGGTCATACTGGTCGGTAGTGACTGCCCCACGCTGGATCCCGGCTATCTTCGTGAGGCGGCGCAGTGTCTGCGTGATCACGATATGGTGTGGGGCCCGGCAGTGGATGGTGGTTATGTGCTGGTCGGCGCCCGCCGCGCCTGCGCAGCCTGCTTTCGCGCTATTGACTGGGGCAGTGCGGCGGTCATGTCGCAGACCCTGGCGCAGGCGCGGCAGCAGGGGGTGTCCCATGCCCTGCTGCCTGAGCGGGCAGATATAGATCGTCCCGAGGATCTCGCGCTGTGGCACGCTGCCCGGGCGCACGAGCAACTTGCCGGCGCCGAGTCAGCCGATAGCGACGCGCTGCTGGCCGCGGGCAGGCAGCTGTGTCGCTGTGCCGTGTGAACGGGTGCCCGACCTCTTCACCCGCCGGCGATCTTCACGCTGTAGCCCTCATCGGTGAGCAGCGTTTTCAGGGTTTCCCGCTGGTCACCCTGTATCTCCACGACGCCGTCCTTCACCGCGCCGCCTACGCCACAGCGCTGTTTCAGCCGCTTTGCCAGGGCCTTCAGCGCAGCTTCATCTAGCGGCAGGCCCCGTATGAGTGTCACGGCCTTGCCGCCGCGGCCCTTGCTCTCCCGATGCAGGCGAACAACACCATCCGGGGCTGGCTGAGCTGCCCTGGAGGTGCGACAGCGGCAGTTGTCGATAGCCTCGTGGCAGCCGGGGCATAGCCGGCCGCGATCGGTTGAATAGACGGGGCGACCGTTGTTGCGGGCCATTGCTGTTCTCCTTTCCTGCTTGCGCATTTTCCGCTGGCGTGTACGCTGCCGGCGCCGGAATAATGGGAGTCACGTTGATGGATGAGCGGAATGTTACGCGAGCGGAGCTCGAGCGTCTGCAGACCGAGCAGTCTTACCAGACTGATACCCTGCAGGCGCTCAACGACGCGCTGTCGGCACAGCAGCTCGAGATCCTGGAATTACGCCATGCCCTGCGCCTGCTCGAGGCGCGGCTGCGGGAGCTCGCTACGACGTCTCAGGGAAACAATACCGTTGATGACGACGCGCCGGAGGCACCACCGCCCCACTATTGATTACGATGATGTAATTGCGATGATGTGATGGCGTTGGGTTGATTACGGTGGGCTGATCGCGACGGGTTGATTATGGTGGGCTGATTGCGATCGCGTGTTGCCACGCTGTCGGCAATACCCCACACTGATTTTTATGCTTGGGCGATAGATCCGTTTTATTGAGGAAGACGCATGCGCGATGGTGAACAGAGGGACAGTGAAGAGCAGGCAGCGTTTCGCATCTACTGCCGGGACTGGCTGGCAAGCCACCACCCGGGAGAGCCCACGGTGCGCCTGCCGCAGTCGCCCCTGGAGATCATGACCCGGGATCAGCTGGATTACCTGCAGGCCTGGCAGAAATCCGCCTACGACGCGGGGCTGGTAGCGTGTGATTACCCGGTAGAGGTCGGCGGAGGCGGGCGCAAGGACTGCCAGCGGGTGGCGAATGAAGAGATGCAGGCGGCGCGCACACCGTTTTTTCCGAATGTTATCGGCCTGGGGATGGCCGCACCCACGCTGCTGCATCACGCGCGCGACGAGGTAAAGAGGGAACTGCTGCCGCGCCTCTTCTCCGGAGAGGACATCTGGTGTCAGGGCTTCAGCGAGCCCGGGGCCGGGTCTGATCTCGCATCCGTGCAGACCTTCGCCGAGACGAGTGGCGACAGCTGGGTCATCAATGGCCACAAGGTCTGGACGTCGCTGGCGCACTTTGCCGAATGGATGATCATCCTGCTGCGCACGGACAAATCCCACAAGTACGAGGGCCTGTCCTACTTTGTTGTGCCGATCCGCGCTGCAATCGGCAACGGTGTCAGCGTGCGCCCGCTGATCAAGATGACCGGTGAAACCGGGTTCAACGAGGTGCTTTTCGAGAACCTGGAGGTCGATGACCGCTTCCGTCTGGATGAGCTGGGCAAGGGCTGGCAGGTGGCCATGACCACGTTGCTGCATGAGCGCGGCGCGGGCGAGCTGCAGACGCCGCGCGCCGGTGGCCTGAAATCCCGGGAGTCCCACGCGTCCACGGCGCGCAGCCTGCTGGAGCTGGCGCGCAGGACGCCGCGCGGCGCCGGCAGCGCCGCCGATGATCCCGTGCTTCGCGACCGCATGATGCAGCAGGTCATCAGGGAAGAAGCGCTGAAAGAGAATCAGCGTCGTGCCCGGGTGCCGGCACTGCTGGATCACCCCATGCGCCTGCCACTGCAGAACAAACTGCTCGCCACTGAGCTGGGTCAGGATACATCGCGACTTGCACTCGAGGTCGCGGGCGCAGGCGCCACGCTTTACATGGCAGATGAGAACGCACCGGACCGCGGGCAGTGGCCACTGGCGTACATGAATTCTTTCGGCATGACCATCGCCGCGGGCACCAGCGAGGTCCAGCGCAATATTCTGGGCGAGCGCGTGCTTGGATTGGCAAAGTCAAAATAGGGCAGTAAGCATGAGTCAACCTGACAACTACGGTTTTGGTGAAGAGGCAGCGCTGCTGAAATCCTCGGCGGCGAAGTTCTTTGCCCGCCACTTGCCTGTCGACAGGCTGCATGCGCTGGTCGCCGGTTCGCACGATCCGGATCGTCGCCCCGAAGCGCCCTGGCCGGACACGCTGTGGCAGCAGATGGTGGAGCTGGGGTGGACATCCCTGGCTGTCCCCGAGGAGGCGGGAGGTCTCGGCATGCCGTGTGTCGCCGTGGCAGGTCTGGTGGAGGAGTTGGGCAGGGCGGCGTTTCCGTGTCCACTGCTGGGCACGCTGTCGGCCAGCTATATACTCGCCCAATGTGGCGATGCCGCGCATCCCGCGCTGCAGGAGATCGTCGAGGGCCGCGCGGCTGCGCTGGCCATGACCGATGAAGCCGGCTCCTGGGACACTGCCGCGAGCAGCGTTTCCTACGACGGCGATACCCTCACCGGCTGCGCCTGTTTCGTACAGGATGTGCGCAAGGCAGAGCGGCTGCTGGTCAGCGCCAAAGGTACCGAGGGCCTGCAGCTGTTCTGGGTGCCCGTAGCGGCCGAGGGAATAACGCTGCAGCCGGACGCCATTGTCGACCTGACGCGAGATCAGGGACGTGTGGTGTTTTCAGGCGTAGCGGCACAGAGACTCGGTGACGCCGGTGAGGCCTCACTCAATCGCGCGATGCCGGCGCTCTGGACGCTGCTGGCTGCCGATATTGCCGGCGCGGCGGAGTGGCTTCTGCAGACCAGTGTGGAGTACGCCCGCTCCCGGCAGCAATTTGATCACCCTCTGGGTTTTTTCCAGGCCGTAAAGCATCCGCTGGTGGATGTCATGCTGCACATCGATGCGACGCGATCCCTGCTTTACAGCGCCGCCTGCGCCATCGATCACGAGCCGGATCGGGCGCGACAGCTGGCGCATATGGCGCAGGCGTCTGCCTGCGAGACCGCTGCCTTTTCGGCAGGTCGTGCCGTGCAGACCCACGGCGGCATTGGTTTTACCTGGGAATGCCACGTGCAGCTGTACTTCAAGCGACAGAAGCACAGTGAGGTTCTCTGGGGCGATTCTGCATGGCACCGTGCGCGTCTCGCCGAGCTGCTGCTGGACGAGCCATCGAGTGCCGGCGGATCAGCGCAGGGCGCGAAAACAGCGGCGTAATTCCTCGACATACAGGCCCGGCTGCTCGAAGGCGGCAAAATGCCCGCCCTCGGGCAACTCGTTCCAATGAATGAGGTTGTGGAAGCGCTTCTCTGCCCATCGTCGGCTGGTCCGCAGGATCTCCTTCGGGAACAGCGAACAGCCCACCGGCAGGTCAATGGGTGCGAAGGACGTGTTGTGAAAGCTTTCCCAATAAAGGCGTGCCGAACTGCCCGCCGCGTTGTTCAGCCAGTAAAGCATGACGTTGTCGAGCAGCTCGTCGCGCGTCAGTGCGTTCTCGGGGTGTCTGACGCCGTCGCGCTCGCAATCTGTCCAGGCGCAGAATTTCTCCACAATCCAGCTCATCTGCCCCACGGGAGAGTCGGCAAGGCAGTAGGCGAGAGTCTGGGGACGTGAGCCCTGCTGGCGCGCGTAGCCGGAATCCCAGCGCTGGTAATACTCCAGCGCATCCAGGGCCTCCTGCTCCGCTTCGGTCAGCGAATCCATCGTATCCGGATCGGGCGCCGCGATCGGCATATTGACGTGCACGCCCGCGAGCCCCTCGGGCCTGGCCTCGGCCATTGCCAGCGTCACCAGGCTGCCCCAGTCACCGCCCTGGGCGACGTAGCGACCATACCCCAGCCTGTCCATCAGGGTGGCCCACATCTGCGCGATTTTCTCCACGGACGTGCCGGAAGTTGTGGGTTTTCCGGAAAAACCGTAGCCCGGCAGGGAGGGGATCACGAGGTGGAAGGCGTCGGCTGGGTCGCCGCCATGCGAAGCCGGGTCGGCCAGGGGCTCAATCGCCTTGTGGAACTCCAGAATCGAACCCGGCCAGCCGTGGGTGATGAGCAGGGGCAGCGCATCGGGGTTGGGACTGACCCGATGAATGAAGTGGATGGCTACGCCATCAATCTCTGTGCTGCCGTGCTGCCACTGGTTCAGCAGGCGCTCGCAGCGGCGCCAGTCATACGCGTCGGACCAGTAATCGGTCAGCTCGCGGGCATAGGCCAGTGGCATCCCCTGGTCCCAGCCGGTACAGGTCTCTGCCTCCGGCCAGCGCGTCTGTGCGAGGCGCCGCCGCAGATCCTCCAGCGCCTGCTCGGGAATATCGACGGCGAACGGCTGAATCGCATTATCCATGATTATACGTCCTGGTCGGCCGGATGATTGGCAGAGAAATCAGCCAGGAAGTCACGCAGCTTTTCCCGCTCCTGCGGCGTTTCCCGCGTGGACTCACGCAAATGGGTGGTTCTGGGCTCGCGGTCGAGAAACAGCCTGCCACTGATCGCGCCGGCCTCTGTCGCGGCGGCGAGCCAGACTATCGTATCGGCGCCTTCTTGCGGGCTGCGCAGGATACGCCGCGTCAGGCGATGAAATCCGGGTAGCGCGGATTCCACGCCAGGGGTGTCTGCCCAGCCGGGGTGCATGGCATTGACGACGATACCGTCATTCTTCCACTCTTGCGCCCATTGTTCTGTGACCACCATCAGCGCGCGCTTGGCGCGGGCATAGGCGACACTGCCGGAATAGTTTTCCTCCCGCGCGATAAGCTTGTGAACTTCCAGCGGCTGGCTGTACATGCCGCCGGACACAACATTGACGATGCGGCCACCGCCAGAGGCGGCCAACAACGGCTGCAGGCCCAGACTCAGGCGGTATGGACTCAGCAGCAGCAGTGCAAAGCTGGCTTCGAGGCCCTCGTCGGTCTCGCTCCTCGGGTTGAACAGGGCGCCCGCATTATTGATCAGCACATCGACTGCACGTCCCGTTGACACCAGCCGATCAACCAGCGCATCGACCTCGTGCATGAGAGAGAGGTCCGCGATCTCGGCAGCGATCTGTTCGTTTCCCGTCTCGCGCACGAGGGACTCAACGGTTGCCGATGCCTTCTCGGGATTACGTATGACCAGAGTGAGCTGCGCTCCGCGCTCTGCCAGCTGCCGGGCCGCGGCGAGCCCGATACCCGAGTTGGCCCCGGTAATGACGATGTGCCGGTCACGAAGATCTGCGGAGATCGGGTTCCAGTGTTTACGACCGCGCCGGTAGCCCCAGCGACTGAACATCGCTAGTCCGGGCAGCACCAGTTTGTCAGCTCGCCGGCTGCAGCTGGAAATCTCGGGGGGCGAAAAATTATCGTCCAGCGCGCGCTGCATGCCTTGAAGAGAGTGCTTGCCCATGCGCTGCATGCCTGGAACCAGTGCTTTTTCAGCGATGCGCATCGCGCCCCTGGGAGTGAACTCGGCGACGTAATCGATATGTGTTCCCGTGCCGCTGTCCTCAAAAGTAATGCGGTCGATGATATCGAACAGGGACGAGGAGCCGCGCAGTTCAATGAAGCGCCCCGGATCCAGCCGGGCCACTTGGTAGTCAATAGCGATCGACCCGATGGGCAGGCTGCACTGTACAAGAAACCGGGTGCCCACATCGACGGGGCCGGGTGTTGTCTTTTCGGCGCGAATCGCTGTCGCGTCCCACTCGGTGGTGGTTCGGAAATCCGCGATGTAGTTGAATGCCGCACATCGCGGTCGAGCGACCTCTATCTCTTCGTGTAGCGTAATCATGTAAAGCTCCTGTGCCTTGGCGGTATACGGGGCCCGCACAGGCACAGTTCACACGCCGCAGGGATCAGTCGTCGCTCCAGACACGCCGTAGCGGCTCGCCAAAGTCATCGTAGATAGTGATCTGCCGCCGCCGGCGTGATGTACCCGCAGGCTTGCGCGGCGGCCTGCGGCGCGCGTCGAGGGCAGCAATAACCTCGGGTATCTGTGTGCGCTCTGCCCGCGGCTCGACAAAAAGCTCCTGCGTCGTCGATCGGAAAGGCGCGCCGATTTCACGTCCGCTCACGCCCTGATCAACGGTCCTGATCGCGCCGCCGTGGTCGAGATACGCTTCCATCTCCTGCTCCAGCTGGGCACGCAGCTCGGCTTTGGTCAACAGCTTCTTCATTGGCTGGCCGGCGGACCCCCTGGGCTGATCCTGTACGTGGTTCTGAAACGGCTCGGTCAGGTGAACAGTCTACGCGATCTGTGCATTGATGCATCCGCACATTTTTCAAGTTCCGCAGAGTCTGTTTTAATGCGGTTCCCGTTCACCCGGAGCATCTACATGATCTGGTTCGTCTTGTTTCTGATTGCGCTGGCTGTATTCAGCTTCGTCTACCTGCGCGGGGAGAGCCTGAGTTACCTGGATCGTCCACCGCAGTCCTCGCCTCAGGTCCAGCCCAGCGATGCGCATTATGCCGTTGTTGAACAACTGCGGGAATTTGCCAGCGTGGGCGAGAATGAGTCCGGTCATGGGCGCATAAAAGCGATTCGCGAGTTGATGGACTCGATACCCGCCGGCAAGACCTACGCCAGCACGTTTACTCCCGTGCAGCGCAATGGGTTGAGCGGAGAGTGGGTGCAGGCCCCCGGGGTGGATACCCGACGCCGCGTGCTCTACATTCACGGTGGCGCCTGGTTCGCGGGCAGTCCGCTCAGCCATCGGCCGATCACCGACCGACTGTCACACATTCTCAACGCGGCCGTTTTTTCCCTCGACTACCGTCTGCTTCCTGAACATCGACGCACAGACGGCATATTTGATTCCCGCCAGGCCTATCGCTGGATACTGCACAACGGTCCGGAGCATGCCGAGCCGCCGGATTTCCTGCTGGTCGCGGGGGATTCCGCCGGCGGTAGCCTGACGCTGGATGTCATCGCCTGGGCGCGGGACAGTGGTCTGCGCATGCCGGATGCCGCGTTGGCGCTGTCTCCTTCCACCGATACGACCATGACGTCGCCGAGCCTGCGCGAAAACGTCGAGACGGACCCGATGCTCGGACCCGCCTTCGCAAAGCTGCTGAAGGTGCCAACGCCGCTGCTTTGGTGGTTTTACTGGTTCTCCTGGCGAATTCCGCCGCGCGACCCGCGTGTGTCTCCGCTGCGTGGCAATCTGGAGCGTCTGCCCCCGGTGCTGATACTCGCGAGCGAAGCCGAGATGCTGATCGATGATGCACGCCGTTACGTGGCAAAAGCGCAGGCGGCCGGGTCGCCGGTGCAACTGCAGACCTGGCCGCACATGGTTCATGTTTGGCCGATGTTTACCCCCGAGTTGCCGGAGGCGGAGGAGGCCTACGCCAATATTGCCGAGTTTGCAGCGGCACTGGAGCCGGGAGAGCAGGAGCCGGCTGTTTCTGCATGAACGCGCTGCGTTCGCTCGTTGTGTTCGCGTGGCTGGTCATCACGCTTATTCCGCTGGGTCTGTGTCTGCTCCTGGCCTCGCCTTTTGTGTCGTCGCAGCGCCTGTGGTGGTGGTTTGCCGTGCCCTGGTTGAGAGGCGTCATCGCCGCGAGCCGTTGGATAGGGGGCGTGCGTTACCGCATTACCGGCTGGGAAAATCTCCCGGGGCCGGACGATATGCAGCGCGTGATCCTTTGCCCGAAGCACCAGTCGACGTGGGAAACCTTTTTTTTCCCGAGTATCACGCCACATCCGCTGGCTTATGTGTTCAAGCGAGAACTGCTGCGTATTCCGGTTTTCGGCTGGGCACTCGGCCGTCTGGAGATGATTCCCATTGATCGCAGCAAGCGCGCGTCGGCCTGGACGCGTATCGCTGATCTGGGCGCTCAGCTTATGGATCGAGGTAAGTGGGTCATCATGTTTCCAGAGGGAACGCGCACCGCTCGCGGCCAGCGCGGAACCTACAAGTCCGGCGCCAGTCGCCTTGCGGTCGCCACCGGAGCCAGTATCATTCCGATCGCGGTGACCTCGGGCCGCTGTTGGCCGCGGCGCTCTTTCTGGCTGGCCCCCGGCCTTATCGACGTATCCATCGGTCCGCCCATCGATGCCGGTGGTCGCCGTCCGGAACCCGTGATGGGCGAGGTTCAGGGCTGGATAGAATCGGAGATGCATCGCCTTGACCCTGATGCCTACGGTGCTGATGCCCACGCTCCTGACGCCCACGGTCCCGATGCCCACGGTCCCGATGCCCACGCTTCTGATGCCCACGGTGACGACGACGCCGGGCCCGGAGATCCGGTTCAAGAATTTGCAGGTCAAGAATCTGCAGCTCAACAATCCAGTAGTTCAGTAAAAGGACACAGCTATGGCTATTGAGGAACGGTTTATAGAGTACGACTGCGACGGTACGCTGCTCGAGGGCTTTCTGGCCGTTGACGCGGCAGCCGCGGGACCATTACCGGCCGTTGCCGTCGCCCACGCCTGGGGAGGCCGCGGGGATTTCGACATGGACAAGGCGAGAGATCTTGCAGCCAGGGGCTACGTCGGCTTTGCTCTGGACATGTACGGCAAGAGCGTTCGCGGCAACTCCGTAGAAGAAAACCAGCGTCTGATGACGCCCTTCATGGAGGATCGCAGCCTGGTGACACGGAGAATGCAGCGGGCGATCGAGGTGCTGCGCGAGCAACAGGAGGTCGACGCACGAAAGGTGGCGGCTATCGGTTTCTGCTTCGGCGGTCTGTGTGTGCTGGATCTCGCCCGCTCCGGCAGTGACGTCTGCGGCGTGGTGTCTTTTCACGGTCTGTTTACGCCGCCGGGGCCAGCTGTGGGCCAACCCGCACCGATCAAGGCCAGCGTGCTATGCCTGCACGGCTATGACGACCCGATGGCCGAGCCCCAGAGTGTGCTGGATCTGGCCAGCGAGCTGACTGCCGCGGGGGCGGACTGGCAGGTGCACGCCTATGGTCACACCCTGCACGCGTTTACCGTGCCCCACGCGAATGATCCCGATTTTGGTGCGGTGTATAGCGAATCCGCGGACCATCGATCACATCGCTCACTGTACAATTTTCTTGAGGAAATCTTTTAGCCAATGGCACAGCCACTTAATCCGGTCATCGTCGGTATTGGTCAGTGCACGTTCCGCGATGCGGACACCGGGCGCACGCCGGTTGATGGCATGCTGGAAAGTGCCAGACTGGCGCTGGACGACACGGGCTGCGACGCCCTTGCTGCAGACATCGATTGCCTTGTCTCGATACCGTTCCTCGCGCGGCAGTTGCCCGAGCTCGCCGGTCTTTTCACCGGGACCGCCGGCTCGGGGGTGGCGGAGGGGCTGGGTATTGCGCCGGCGACGCTGCTGACCTCGGACTACGGCGGCAACCTGCCGCAGTGGTTCATCAATCGCTGCGCCGATGACCTGGTCAGCGGTGAGTACCGCGCGGTACTGCTGACCGGCTGCGAGCTCATGGCGACACTTTTTTCGGGCTTGCGCAGCGGGGCCGATCTATCTGCCTGGCAGCGTGGTGGGCATCGTGAGTCCGTCGATCTGGGCGCCGGTCGCGATCCCTGCCTGCCATCGGAGCGCGCGCACGGCCTGTTCGAGCCGATCAACACCTATCCCCTGTTCCAGAGCGCGCTGCGCCATGCTCACGGCTGGTCAGAGTCTGAACAGGCCGATCGTCTCGGGCGACTCGTCAGCGAGATGAGCGCGGTGGCGGCTGACAATCCGCTGGCCTGGAAGCGTGATGCGCTGTCGCCGGCCGAGGTGCTGAGCACGCAGGCGGGTAACCGCATGATCACCAGCCCCTACACCCGGGCCATGAATGCCATACTGGCGGTGGATATGGCGGCCAGCGTTATCCTGACGACCGATGCCCATGCCCGTAGCCTGGGGATTGCGCCGGAGCGGATGATCTATTTGCAGGCGGGGGCGGAGGCGAACGATGTCTGGAACACGGCGGAGCGCGTCGACTTTTATCGTTCACCTGCGCTGTCCGGGTGCCTGTCGCAGACGCTCGACATGGCGGACGTGGCCGCGGTCGACATCGATTGTTTCGATCTGTACAGCTGTTTTCCCTCGGCGGTGGAGGTGGCCTGCGATGCCCTTGGGATGGCGCCGGATGACGCCCGCGGTGTCACGCTGACCGGCGGTCTGATGCGCTTTGGCGGCCCCGGCAACAACTACTCGCTGCATGCCATTGCGGCTGTCTGTGAAAAGCTGAGAGGGGGGCCGCAAAGTCGTGGCCTGGTGAGCGCCAACGGCGGCTACCTCACCAAGCACGCGGTCGGTCTGTACGGCTGTGCTCCCCCTCGCGCACCCTGGTCGGAACGCCAGAGAGACCGTGTGCAGAGCGTGGTAGAGAGCCAGACGCACCCCACGCTGGTCGCTCAGCCGTCGCCGGGCCGGCTGGTGGTGGAGGCGCACGCGGTGCCCTTCCGGGACGGGGCGCCAGCCTACGGCATAGTCGTGGGTCGCCTGGATGATGGGCGGCGCTGCCTGGCACACGCGGTGGATGAATCCGGCTGTGCCGCCATGCTGCACGACGACTGTATCGGGCGCTCGGGGGAAGTGACGGCGGGTGATCCGGTGAATACCTTCCGCTTTGACTGAAGAGGCCCGGGCCAGCGGGCCTCACCGGGCCTATCCCGTCCGCTAGCGCAGCGTCTCGAAGCGATTCTTCTCGAGATTCTTGGTGACGTTGTCGATGTGGAAAACGTGCCCGTTCATCGCGATATACACACCCGGATCCACGCACTGCAGAGCACCGATGGCGCAGCCGATATTGAAAATGGCATCCGAGCCGGCAAACGCCGCCGGCTGCAGTGCACCGGTCAGAACAATGCGTTTGCCCGCCGCACCCGCGACAACGGCAAGGCCGGTTGTGACCATCCCGTCGGTGCCGTGGGTGAGCAGAATGTGGTCGCTGCGTGAGTTCTGTACATGCTCGCGTATCAACATCCGGTCAGCATCCGTGATGTCCAGGCTGTCCTTGCGCATCGCCGATTCCACGGTGAACTCGAAGGCGACCGCCATCTGCTTCAGCAGATCGCCGATAACCGGCTCGCCGACCTGGTAATCGCTTTTCGCATCAAAGTAGATCTTGTCGATTGTGCCGCCGGTAGTAATGATATGTGGATGCATCGGGAATTCCTGGCAGGGGCAGTGGCTGAGGCTGAGGCTGAGGCGTCAGGCGTCCCCCAGCGCATCTTCAAAACGGGCGCAAAGGGTACTCAGGATCTGCACGCGTGCAAAGCGTTTGTCCTCACCGGATACGAGTGTCCAGGGCGCGTGAGCGGTACTCGTTTTTGTGACCATATCCTCCACCGCATTGGCGTACTCACCCCAGCGCTCCCGGTTCCGCCAGTCATCCTCAGTGATCTTGTGCTGCTTGTGTGGCGTTGTCTCGCGCTCCCGGAAGCGCCTGAGCTGCTCCTCAGGGCTGATATGCAGCCAGAACTTGGTCACAATGCAGCCGTGCTCCGCCAGCTGTGCCTCGAACTGGTTGATCTCGCTGTAGGCCCGCTGCCACTCGGCCCGGCTGGCGTAGCCCTCGATGCGCTCCACCAGAACCCGTCCATACCACGAGCGGTCAAACAGCGTGGCACAGCCGTCTCGCTGCAGCCGCCGCCAGAATCGCCACAGGTAGTGATGCGCGCTTTCCTCATCGCTGGGCGCGGCAACCTGGAAAAGCTTGTATAAACGCGGGTCAATGGCCGTCGTTACCCGGCGAATGGCCGACCCCTTGCCCGCGGCATCCCAGCCCTCGAAAACCGCGACCAGGGACCGATTCTCACGGTGTGCCCGCCATGCATAGTCCTGAAGCGTCGACTGCAGCGTTGCGAGTTTCTTCTTGTAGACGGGCTTTGCCAGCGCCTGGCCAAGATCAACGCTGTCAAGAACCGTGGGCAGTGATGTATCGGCGTCCAGGACCGAGGCAGAGGCGCCGCCTGCACTCACTTTGGCCGGCGCATCCGCGCCACGCTGTGCCCGCCGGCGGTCGTGAGCCTGCATTGCCTGCAGGATGATATCGGCGACGGCGATGTCGCGATAATTGGGGTCGTCCGCCTCGATACGGTGCCACGGCGAGTGGCTGGAATCGGTGAGGCGGAGCATTTCCTCGGAAACCTCCAGGGCCATTGGATAGCGTTTCCACCAGGCCGCCGGGTCGGCGGGCACCCGCGGATTCCGCGCCTTCTGCGGAACTTCTTCCGCGAGCTGTCGACGCTGTGTTTCCCGCGTCACGTGCAGCCAGATCTTGATGATCAGGCTGCCATCCGCACACAGCATACGCTCGAACGCTTCGATGTCGCGCAGGCGGGAAACGAATTCCCGATCCGTTATCTCCTGCGCCATCGCCTGGTAGGTGGGCTCCTGATACCACGCCCCCAGGAAAATGCCGGTGCTGCCCCCGGGCGGCATGCGGCGCCAGAAGCGCCAGAAGCGCGGACGGGATTCCTCCTCGTCTGAGTGCATCCAGAGGCCGTGGGTATCGATCAGCCGCGGATCCATCCACTCGTTGATGCGGTGGCTGACACTGCCCCTGCCGCTGCCGTCCAGGCCTCCCAATACCAGTATCACCGGGTACTGCAGCGCCTTGAATGCAAACTGCTGCGACAGCAGCGCCGGGCGCAGTTCGTCGCGCAGGCGTTTGAACTCGTCCTTGGAAAGTTTTTTTCCGGTTTCCAGTGCCTCAAACATCCCTGTCTCCCGATGCCGGGATATCCCGCGATCCCGGTGCAACAAACTCAGCCCGCGGCGCTGTAAACCGCCTCGGCGGCGGCGACAGCGGTCCCGGGCGTCGTCGCAATGGCGCCCTGCCGCGACAGCACTGACTCCAGCGCCGAAAGACAGGTGAACACGTTCCGCGGTCGGCTGCTGTGGCCCATCAGACCGATACGCCAGGTCCTGCCGGCGAGGGTGCCCAGACCGGCACCGATCTCCAGATCGAATTCCCCCAGCAGGGTCGCGCGCACCGCGGCATCATCCACACCATCCGGGATGCAAACGGCGTTCAGCTGCGGCAGACGGTTTGCGGATGCCACCGCCATCTGCAGCCCCAGCGCCTCCAGCCCCGCCACCAACGCCGCGTGATTGCGCCGATGCCGCGCGTGTCCCGCCTCGAGGCCCTCTTCCTGCACCATTAGCAAGGATTCGTGCAGCGCATACATCGCGTTGACCGGAGCGGTGTGATGGTAGGCGCGCTTGCTGTCACCTCCCCAGTAGGCCATTACCAGCTGCATGTCGAGGAACCAGCTCTGAACTCGCTGCCGCCGCGCGCTGATGCGTTCGATGGCTCGCGGACTGAACGTGACCGGAGAGATGCCGGGCACGCAGGACAGGCATTTCTGCGTACCCGAGTACACGGCATCCGCGCCCCAGGCGTCAACGTTGACGGGAATACCGACAAGTCCGGTTACCGTATCCACGATGCTCAGGGCATTATTCTCGCGCGCCAGCGCACACAGCGCCGCCGCGTCGCTGCTGGCGCCGGTCGATGTCTCGGCGTGCACGAAAGCCAGCAGATTGGCTGCCGGGTTGGCGGCAAAGGCGGCCGCCACCTTGTCCACGCTCACCGGATCGCCCCAGGCATCCTCCACCATGACTGCGGTGGCCCCACAGCGCTCCACGTTTTCCTTCATGCGGCCCCCGAAAACGCCGTTCTGACACACAATCACGGTGTCTCCCGGCGCTACGAGATTGACAAAGCACGCCTCCATGCCCGCGGATCCCGGTGCCGACACCGGAAGCGTCAGCGTGTTATCGGTCTGGAAAACGTACTGCAGCTGAGTCTTTATCGTATCCATCAGATCGACGAAGCAGGGGTCGAGGTGACCGATGGTGGGCTGGGCGAGGGCGGCCAGCACGCGCGGTGGGACGTCCGAGGGCCCCGGACCCATCAGCGTGCGCTGGGGAGGATGAAAACTGTGGCTCATTGCCATAACTCCGGTTGGCTTGCGTAGTGAACGGATAACGGGTTCACCCTTCCGAGAGAACCTGTGCCTGAGCAGCAGCGACCCGCGCGACCGGCAGGCGGAACGGACTGCAGGATACGTAGTCCAGGCCCAGGTCATGGCAGAACTGTATGGAACGCGGGTCGCCGCCGTGTTCGCCGCAGATACCGTACTTGATGTTCTTGTTCGCCGTACGGGACTCCGCCACCGCCATGCGCATCAGGCGGCCCACGGCGCGCTGGTCGAGACTGACGAAGGGGTCGTGTTCAATCAGCTTGTTCTCCAGGTAGTCGGGTATGAAGCGCCCGGCATCATCCCGGGAGAAGCCGTAGGTCATCTGCGTCAGGTCGTTGGTGCCAAAGCTCATGAACTCGACCGCCGGCGCCAGGCGATCCGCGCCCAGGCAGGCACGCGGCGTCTCCATCATCGTACCCACCTTGTAGCGCAGCGACACCGATTTCTCCGCCAGCATCTTGCGAATGCTGCTGTCAATAATCTCGCCGATCAGGCGTATTTCCCGCACGTTGATCACCAGCGGGATCATAATCTCTGGGTAGGGCTGGTAGCCCTGCTCGATGGCCTCGATGGCAGCGCCGATGATGGCACTGACCTGCATGCGGGTGATCTCGGGCATGACTACCGAGAGACGACAGCCGCGGAACCCAAGCATGGGATTGACCTCGGACAAC
This sequence comes from Chromatocurvus sp., assembly GCA_046260215.1. Classification (GTDB taxonomy): domain Bacteria; phylum Pseudomonadota; class Gammaproteobacteria; order Pseudomonadales; family Halieaceae; genus Chromatocurvus. The sequence goes on along the minus strand of JBHEPQ010000103.1, from coordinate 6,281 downwards.
GACTCGGCCGCCTCACGGACCTCATCCGCCGAACGTCCCAGGCGCGTCGCCAGTTCGATCACGTCGTCTTCACCGTGGGGCAGGAATTCGTGCAGCGGTGGATCCAGCAGCCGCACAGTCACCGGCAGTCCATCCATGACCTTGAACAGGGCGAGCAGGTCTTCCTGCTGGAAGACGCGAAGCTTCTGTAGGTAGGGCTCGCGCTCGTCCCTGTTGGGCGCCAGTATCATGGCGCGCATCAGATCGATCCGCTCGCGGTCGAAGAACATGTGTTCCGTGCGGCACAGCCCGATGCCCTCGGCTCCAAGCTCCCGGGCGCGCTGTGCATCCTCGCGGGTCTCTGCGTTGGCTCGCACCTTGAGACGGCGGTGGGTATCGGCCCAGGACAGCAGGGTCTGGAAGTCGTCGCTGGAGCTGGCCTCGGTCTTCGGTATGTCTCCGAGCATGACTTCGCCACTGCTGCCATCAAGGGTGATAACATCGCCGCGTCCGATCACCTGGCCGTCCCGGGTGGTTGCATTCCCCGCCTCCAGATTGACACTCAGTCCGCTGGCGCCGGTAATCGCGCATACGCCCATGCCGCGGGCGACAACTGCAGCGTGAGAGGTCATCCCGCCGAGCTCCGTGAGAATGCCCTGGGCGACCTTCATGCCGTGAATATCCTCGGGCGTCGTTTCCCGTCGCACCAGGATAACCGGCCTGCCGTCACGGGCCACCTCCACCGCCTCTTCAGCGGAAAACACCACGTGTCCTGTGGCGCCCCCTGGGCTCGCCGGTAGACCAGTGGCAACAACATCCCTTTTTGCCGCAGGGTCTACCATGGGATGCAGAAAAGCCTCCACATGTTCCGGGGAGACGCGCAGCAGTGCCTCTTTCTCGTTGATCAGGCTCTCATTGACCATGTCCACGGCGATCTTGATGGAGGCGCGCCCCGTGCGTTTGCCGCTGCGCGTCTGCAGCATGTAGAAATGGCCTTCCTGGACCGTAAATTCAATGTCCTGCATGTCGCGGTAGTGCTTCTCGAGCAGCGCCTGGGTCTGGTGGAGCTGCTCGTATACCCCGGGCAGCCGGTCCCTCAATGCGGAGATCGGCTGTGGCGTGCGCGTACCGGCAACGACGTCTTCACCGGCGGCATTGAACAGGAACTCGCCGAAGAAAACATGTTCTCCCGTGGACGGATTGCGCGTGAAAGCCACGCCGGATCCGGAGTCATCGCCGAAGTTGCCGAACACCATCGCCTGAATCGTGACCGCGGTGCCCAGAGTGTCCGGAATGTTGTTCATCTCACGATAGACATTGGCACGGGGTGTATGCCAGGACAGAAACACCGCTTCGACCGCTTTACGCAACTGCACAAACGGATCCTGGGGAAAGTCGGCGATGCGTTTGAACGTCTCGACAATGGCGCGCCAATCATCCGCGCCCATCTCGATATCACTCTGGTAGCCGCGGGTTTGCCGGTACGCCACAATCTCACGCTCGAACTGCGCGCCATCGAGGTCCATGACGACATCGGCAAACATCTGTATGAAGCGTCGGTAGGAATCGTAGGCGAAGCGCGCATTGCCGGTTTTTTCTGCGAGGCCAGCCGCTATGTCATCGTTCAGGCCCAGATTCAGAATCGTGTTCATCATCCCGGGCATGGAGACCGGCGCCCCAGAGCGAACGGAGAATAGAAGGGGGTTTGCCGGATCGCCGAAGCGCCCCCCCATTTTTTTCTCCACCAGGTCCAGCGCCACGCGATACTCCTGCTCGAGAAGGTTTGGCAGGTGATTGCCGTTCTCGAAAAACTCGCGACAGGTGGGGGTGGTGATGACAAAACCGAAGGGTACAGGCAGCCCGAGGTTGGTCATTTCACACAGATTAGCGCCCTTGCCTCCCAGCAGGTCCCGATCGTCACGGTTGCCCTCGTTGAACAGGTAAACACGCTTTGCCATGGTCTCTCCTGGTGTCGCAGGTGTCTGCAGAAAAGACGCGAGTATACTGTTTCATGTATCATGCGTCATTTGCCGTTAGCGACGCAAACTCTATGTGTCTGGTGATTCTCAGGGAACTGGGCCGCGCTGCGCGGCGGTGGATGTCCGTTTTTGCGCTCGCCGCCTGCCTGACGGCGTGCTCGCAGACAGCGCAGCAGGCCCGCGAACCGGCCGCTGCCGCACCGGTGGATTTTTCCGGCCACTGGGAGCTGAATTTTGCACAGAGCGACAACGTGCAGGCGCAAATGAACACCCTGGTGCGCAACCTGCGCAAGCAGGCCGAGCGCCAGGCGGCCCGGCGTGGCGAGCGGGGCGAGCGGGGCGGCCCCGGCATCGTTCTCGGTGGTTCCGGCACCGACAGCGCCCCGTCGATTGTCGGCCTGGCGCGAATGGCGGAACTGATTACCGATTCACAGCTGCTCGACGTCGAGCAGAGCCGGACGCAGATTCAGGTCAAGCGCGAGGGCAATTTCGCATTGACCTGCGATTTCCTGCGCCAGGCAACCAGCGTGCGCGATCTCGGCGTGGGTCGGGAGGCCTGTGGCTGGGATGGCTCACAGCTGGTTTTCCGTATTGCCCTGCCGGAGGGGCTGTCGATACGCCATCGTTTCAGCCTCGCGCCATCCGGGGAGCAGCTCGGTGTCTACACCACCGTTTTCTCCGACCGCGTCAGCTCGCCTTTCAGCGTGCAGCGGGTATACAACCGCTTTGAGCCGGGCACCCGCGGCTACCGCTGCGAAATGACACTCACCCGGGGACGCGTGTGTACCACGGAAAGCCCCCAATGAAGACCTGCCTGTGTGGCCTTGGTTTCGCTCTCCTTGCTGTGCTGGTGACGGCCTGTTCGGGGGCGCCGTTTTCGTCCCCGGCACCGGACGAGCCACCGGCCCGCCCCGGGGCAGCCTGGCCGCAACCCCTAGGTGATGTGCCCCTGCAGCGCGCTTCGCTCCCCGCACCGGTGCCATTGCTGGATGTCGCCGTGCTGGTTTTCGATACCGGTCTTGCAGAGCTTGATGGCGAAAAGGTCGACACGGTATTTGCCGAGGTGCGCAAGGCCGAGTCGCTGTTTGTTCCGGTGCAGCTGCGCCGGGCGCTGCAGAAGAGCAGCCACTGGGGTGTGGTCAGGGTGGTGCCTGAACGGCCTGATTCGGTCGCGTTGACGGTGTCCGGAAAGATCGTTCACGCAGACGGGCGCGACCTGGTGCTGTCGGTGACTGCCATAGACGCGGCCGGCCGTGAGTGGCTGTCGCGAACCTACCGGGGCCGCAGCGCGGCGCAGGACTACCCGGTGTCGAAGTCCGGAGAGCCCTTTGACGATGTCTATCACAGGATCGCCAACGACCTGCTCGCGGCGCGCTCCGGCCTGGCGGCTTCCGATCTCGCGCTGCTGCCGGACATCGCGCTGATGCGCTTTGCAGAGCGCCTGGCGCCGGCAGTGTTTTCCGGGTACCTGCGGCAGACGGAGGAGGGCCGGTTCGCCCTCGCCGGTTTTCCCGCCGATGGCGACACCATGCTGCGTCGCATTCGACGGCTGCAGCGTCAGGAGAACCTGTTTATCGACACGGTCGACGAGCAGTATTCCACCCTCGTGGACGAGTTTGCGCCGACCTACCACCTGTGGCGTGAATACAGCCGTGAGCTGGTGGTGTACGAGGAGGATTACGTGGCCCGGGCATCCCAACGCGAGATCCAGAGCCGACGCGGCACCTTTGCGGCCATGCAGCAGACCTACAACACATTCCGCCGCGCCAAGGTTCACGAGCAGGACCTCTACGAACTCGCCCGGGGGTTTGACAATGAAGTCACGGAGACCGTGGTTGATGTAGACGACCGGATTTTCCGGCTGCAGGGGTCGCTGCAGGAGCAGTTCACCGAGTGGCGTCGATTGCTCGAGCGGATTTTTGCGCTGGAGGTGAACGCAACACCATGAGCGCCGACCCGACACTCGAGTTCCTCGCCCTGTGCCCGCGGGGCGTCGGCTCACTGCTGACGCATGAGTTGTCGGCACTGGGCGCCTGCGAAGTGCGGGAGACTCCCGCCGGGGTGTTCTTCTCGGGCGGCCGCGCAACGCTGTATCGGGCCTGTCTCTGGTCGCGCCTTGCCAATCGCATACTGCTGCCGCTGTCGACGTTTGATGCGCCCGGCCCGGATGAGCTCTACCGCGGTCTGAGGCAGGTACCCTGGCCGGACCTGTTTGCCGCGCAGCATTCATTTGCGGTGGATTTTCACGGCCAGACGCCGAGCATCCGCAACACGCAGTTCGGCGCCCAGCGCAGCAAGGACGCCGTGGTCGATGCCTTTCGGGAGAGCGGACACCCACGGCCGGACGTCGATCGACAGGCGGCCGATATCCGGGTCAGTGTGCAGCTGTTCAAGGGGCGTGCCAGGGTCGCTCTGGATCTGTGTGGCGGCAGCCTGCACCAGAGAGGGTACCGGTTGCGGGCGGGCGAGGCACCGCTGAAAGAGAACCTCGCGGCGGCCCTGCTGCTGCGCGCGGACTGGCCGGGCATGGCCGCCCGGGGGGGTGCCCTGTTGGATCCGATGTGTGGCTCCGGGACTCTTCTTACCGAGGCCGCGCTGATGGCCGCCGACTGCGCGCCGGCGCTGCGGCGTGATCGCTTTGCGTTCGAGGCCTGGCTATCCCACGACGCCCGGCAGTGGGAGGCGGTGCTGGGTGATGCCCGGCTGCGCGCGGCCCGGGGTCTTGAGCGGGAGCTGCCGGAGATCCGGGGTTACGATGCCGATCCCGGGGTTGTGCGTCACGCCCAGGCAAACATCGCGGCGGCGGGTCTGCAGCGCCAGGTCAGGGTAAGCTGCAAGCCTCTGGCCGAGCTGCGCCGGCCGAGCCACCGACCGCTGCCGCAGGGCCTGCTGATCTGCAATCCACCCTATGGCGAGCGCCTGGGTGACAAGGCGTCGCTGCAGCATCTCTACCGCCGTCTGGGTCAGGTCCTGCACGATGAATTCGATGGCTGGAATGCGGCTGTCTTCACCGCCGATCTCGACCTCGGCAAGGCCATTGGCCTGCGCAGCCACCGGCAATACGGACTCTACAACGGCGCGCTGAAGTCATCCCTTCTATTGTTCCGACTCACGGACAATGAATTTCGGGGGGCGCCGCTGCCGAAGGAAGCACAGGCAGATACCAACGTCGGCGAAACAAATCACCCGGACCAGGTCGCGCTCAGCGAGGGAGCGACCATGTTCGCCAATCGCCTGCGCAAGAACCGGCGTCATCTGGCCGCCTGGGTAAAGCGCAACGGTATAGAAAGCTACCGCATTTACGATGCCGATATGCCCGAGTATGCGGTCGCTGTGGATATCTATGCCGACTGGGCACACGTTGCCGAATACATAGCGCCATCCGGGGTCGACCCCGCCGCTGCGCGCCTGCGTCTGCAGGAGGCGCTGCAGGCCATACCGGTCGCCCTGGATATTCCCCGATCGCGGATCGTACTCAAGCAGAGACAGCGACAGCGTGGCAGCGCGCAGTATGCGCGGCAGGCCAGTAACGACCATCTTCTCGCGGTGCGCGAGGGCGAGGCCACCCTGCTGGTCAATCTGCAGGATTATCTCGACACCGGTCTGTTTCTGGACCACCGTGCGCTGCGCAGGCGTCTTGCGGCCGAGGCGCGCGGGCAGGATTTCCTGAATCTGTTCTGCTACGCGGGGTCGGCCACTGTGCAGGCGGCACTCGGTGGCGCGCGCTCGACGACCAGCGTTGATCTGTCGAACACCTATCTCGACTGGTTGCGTAATAATCTTGCACGCAACGGTCTGGCGCAGACCCGTCATCACCTGGTCCGGGACGATGTTCGCGCCTGGCTGGCACAGGATGGGGAGGCCTTCGACCTGATACTGCTCGACCCGCCATCATTTTCGAATTCAAAGCGGCTGCACGATGCGTTCGATCTGCAGCGCGACCACGTCGACCTGGTGCGTGCCGCCATGCGACGTCTGCGACCCGGTGGCGTTGTGTATTTTTCGAACAATAAACGCCGGTTTACGCTTGATTCCTGCCTCGCCACCGAGTTCTCATGTCAGGACATTACCGGGCAGACGCTGGATCCGGATTTCCGACGGGGGAGGGCGCCGCACGTGTGTTTCCGTCTCGCGCACCGTGCACCAGGCTGAGTAAAGTTCACCCGGCATTATCCACAACTCCGGGGCGATTCATGGAGCGAGACCGCTATGCAAACGCTGCTTATTGCCTACCACAGCCAGAGTGGCGCCAGTGCCCGCCTGGCAGCGGCCGCCGCTGAGGGCGCGCGAGCGGGCGGTGAAGTCGACGTCAGTTACGGTCGC
>JBHEPQ010000080.1:0-4138 GCA_046260215.1 Chromatocurvus sp. | reverse complement strand
ATTTCGAATTCGACGACTTTATCGCCGCATGGAGTTTCATGAGTGGGGTTGCGCTGCTGGCCCAGGCCATGGATCACCATCCCGACTGGAGTAACGTCTACAACCGCGTGAGCATCGCGCTGACGTCACACGACGCCGGGGGAATCACCGAGCGCGATATTGAACTGGCCACGGCCATCAACAGCCGCGCCTGATATGCCATCAGTAGCGCACGCCGAAGGCCAGGAGACGCCTGCCGATCACCTCATCCAGCCGCTCTGCATCGCGGGCGTTGACTTCGAGATAGCGCAGACCGAGTTCGTCGTAGCACTCGCGCTTGCGCAGGCGTCCAGTCAGCTCATTCGCCGGAACATCATCCTCCCAGCAGTCGATATAAACCGCGGCGCCGGGCAGGTAGAAATCCGCCGCCAGGTCTTCCTCGACAGGGAGTGCGCGACAGTGAGAATGCGCGAGCTGGGCCAGATATAGCCAGTTGCAGACCTGCATCTGTAAGGGCGTGTGCAGACAATGACCATCGACGCCGGTGTAACCCTGCACACCCGGCTGTGAAGGCGGGGAGAACAGGTCCGGCGCTGCGCTATCGTCTACTAGCGGCGCGGCATAGGTCGAATGACGGCTGAGTTCCCGGTGCACCACGGGATCGTCCATGATTTCCCGTGGCCAGCTGACATACAGCGATCCGGAGTCATCGCTTTCTTCCTGCTGCCCGGAAAAATGCCTGCCCAGTGGCGTCAGCTCCCAGCCCAGCAGTGTGTGCTGCTGCAGGCCGAGTTCGGCTAGTGCACGATTGATTTCGCGCGGCTGCAGGTGGGGATAGTAGCGGCACAGCGCAGCGCCGGTGGTGCGCTGGTTGGACTCTATCGCAACCAGCAGCGGATGCTCTACCAGCGATGAGGGCCAGACGATATAGCGGCCGTAGCGCTTGCTGGTATGGTACTGGCCCCCTTCGTATTCCCCCTTGGGCGTGAGCGTCCAGGTATCCGCGTGCCGCTCGATCCAGCCATAGTCCCGCAGCGTTGCAAAAAGCTGCTGCATTGGCAGCTGCAGGCGCTTGGCCAGCGCCGAGGTCGACAACCCCTCAAAGTCGCGGGCACTCATGATGCCACTTCAGGCCGGGCCGCGTCAGGCCGGGCCGCGTCAGAGCGAGCCACGTCAGGCCGGGGCACGTCAGGCCGTGTCGCGATAGCGCTGTGCAAGCGCAGCGTACAGATCATCGGGGAATGTGCTGCTGGTGTTGTCCAGCAATGTGAGCAGCTCATGCAGATGCTCATTGTCTTCACGGCCCCGCCATTCCTTGCGGTAGGTCCCTTCCTTGTAGCCGTTGTCCTGGCGGAAAAAATTCAGCACGTTCTTGCCGACGTAGGCGCAGTAAAGCGCCTCTGGTGTCAGTTCGACAGCGTGCATCACGTCGAGGAAAGCGGCCACCGGGAAGCTGCGTGATATCAGCGTCTCCCTGGCCAGAGCCTCGGTTGCCAGTCGTACGTCGGTCTGCTCGATGTTGCGGCTGCGTATCTGCGCGTCGAGACGCGTCGCGAGTGCCGGGATATCGCGCTCCTGTACCAGCAGCACCGACAACCCGAAGTGCCAGATGTCGACAAGCTCCATCTGCACCTGCGGCATATCCGTATTCTGGGCTTTCCACCACTTGTAGCCATAGTGGTCCAACAGCTCGGCACACTCTATCCACAGTGCCCGGTACCAGGCAAAGTCCTGTAGATACCAGTCGGGATGCACCCGGGTATTCATGGCGTCCTGCATGGTAAGCATGGTGACGAGCGCCTGCTGCACGTTCCTCTCCTCGCGGGCCGCAACACGTGACTGCGCACAGTGTAGCGTCGTGACGCCGCTTGTCACGCCTCAGGGTTTGAAAGGATGAACCGCATCGCGGCTCAGGCCATGACTTTGCTCTGCACAATACGAAAGCGTTGCGCGACGAAGGCGAGATCGGCGAGGCAGGCATTACCCGCAGGATTCAACCCGGTGACATGGAAATCCGAGTAGGCCGCGGCGAAGTTGATCGGCATTCCCGTGAGGTTACAGGCAACAGAGGCACCCGCCGCATGGTAGGCATCGATTGCCTCCTGCATGAACGTGTCATCCGTGGTGTAGATGTGGGACGTAATCGCACCGCAGTCCCGGGCATTGCCCGTGGCATCCGCCAGGCAGGCCTCGCGAGAGGCGTTCTGTATCAGGAAAGACACCGGGCCAAAGACCTCCTGCCGGTACCAGTCCCGATGCGCTTCCCCCACGCCGATCATCAGCGGTGTCGCCGTGCGCGCGTGCGGGAACTCTTGGTGAGTATAGGCCGTGGATTCACGCAGAATCGACGCCTCCGCGGCGGCCTGCTCGCGATAGCGGTCTACCGTGGCCTGCACGCTGTCGTCGAAAAGAGTCCCGCACAGTGTTGCTGCGCGCCGAGCATCGCCGAGCCAGAACTCCACGGCTTCAAGCAGTGCCTGCGCGACTACATCAACGTCCACCCGCTCGCCATCAACGCGCACGCCTTCTGCCGGCACATGGATATTCTGCACGCTTGTGCACATCTGGGCGGATGCCTGGCACAGGGACTGGGCAATGGCGCGTGCGGTCGCGGTAAGATCGTTGGTGGACTCCAGGACCACCGAGTTGCAGCCCGCCGTCTCGGTATAGACCAGCTTGCCCGGGCAGTTCTGCTCGAGCCAGGTGCCGAATGCCGGACCTCCCGTGAAATCGACGATCGCTGTCTCCGGCTGTTCCAGCAGCGCCATGGCTGCGGGTTCCTCGCGCTCATCCGCCACCAGCGATACCAGGTTGGGGTCGAAACCGGCCTCTGCGAGCACCTCGCGACAGGTCTTCACCACCAGCGCCACCGGCAGTATGGCGCTGGGGTGTGGCTTGAGCACCACCGGGTTGCCCGTGGCCAACGATGCACACAGCGCCGGGTAGGCATTCCACAGGGGAAACGTGGCGCAGCAGATCACCACGCCGACGCCCCGGGGCATCAGGCGGTACCGCTTATGCAGATCGGCAACGCCATCGCGACCGAACTGCCGCTGCCAGTCTGCTTCGGCGGGCACGTCCGCCATGGCCTTGTGGGCGTACGCGAGAGCCTCGAGACCCCGATCCAGTGCATTGGCACCGCTGCCCGCAAACGCCATGACATAGGATTGCCCGGAGGTGTGCATGGTGGCATGTGCGTTTTCAAACAGATTTTCACCGCAGCGCTGCAGGATTTCCAGACAGACACCGACACGCTCATGCGAAGATGCCGATGCCCAGTCAGGCTGCGCATTGCGAATCGCTGCATACAGCACGGGTACGTCCATCGCCGGGTAACGCACACCCAATGGTAGGCGCGTGTAGGGTGACTCCTCGGCACCAAGGTGCCCCACGGTTCCCGGTTGATCCAGCGGAAAATCGGTCTGCAGCCGTGACTCAAAAGCGGCCTTGCCCGCAGCCGGCTTTTCCTCGCCGTGAAGCTTGCTGCTGGGGTTCTCGGGCCAGGCACTCCACGAGTAGCGCCGGGCGCAGGCGTCAAGCGCCTTATCGAGCAGATCAGCATGTTTTGCAAAATAGTCAGTCACGGCTACCTCCGGGTTTGTCTGGCATAAATTAACGCCTTCGCAGTCTACAGGTCTTTTTATACAATTGACTAGCGGGCGCGGATGTGAGCGGCCCTGGCGGAACGACCTCAATCCAGGGTAATGCGCACGTTGTAGGCCTTCAACGCCTCGCCACACTGGCTGCAGACCACGTCACCGTACAGGTGGCTGTTGCAGCTATCGTGATGTAGCACGATCGGCGGACCGTCCCCGGATGTGTCACACCATTTGTCGCCCCACTGCAGCAAGGTCACGAAGTAGGGAAACAGGTCCCAGCCCTTCTCAGTCAGGTAATACTCGAAGCGACGCGGTCGCTGCTGATAGGCCCGGCTGCCAAACACTCCCTCATTTTCCAGCAGGCGCAGCCGATCCGCGAGTATGTTGGTTGCCACGGGTAGTTCGCGGTGAAAGACGTGGAATCGGTGATGACCATGAAACGCCAATGCAATCAGATTGGCGGTCCAGCGGTCGCCGACGAGGTTGATCAGGTTGCGGTACACGCTGCGCTCACTGGGCACATCGTCGACCGATATCGAGGAGCGACGGCGCACCTTTTT
>JBHEPQ010000063.1:0-4976 GCA_046260215.1 Chromatocurvus sp. | reverse complement strand
CCGCCGTAGCCACATCTGATGCAGATCATCTACCGCGCACAGGATATAGTGGAGGCACACATCCTCCACGGACTACTGCAGTCCCGCGGTATAGAGGCCTTTGTTGGCGGGCATTACCTGCAGGGCGGTATCGGTGAGCTTGCAGCACTCGATTCCGCGACACTGTCGGTGGAAGACCACGACGAAGACGCGGCCAAAGCTGTGATCGCAGAATATGAACGTGGAGATCTGGCCGATTAAGTCCACCCGTGCCACCTATCACGATGACGAGAACATTACCCTGCAGCAGTTGTAGACCCGGTGCGGTGGGGCGTGCCAACAGTTACACGTCTCTTAACTGTCGCGGAGTGTAGCGGTGTTCTACGTCGCGATCTGCCGGAAAGTCAGGTTGATGCGCGGCGTATCGACTTTACGGGTCGGTGGCAATCGGTGAAGCCAGTGGCGCTGTGTCTCGCCGCGCATGACCAGCAGACTACCGTGCTCCAGTTCCAGGGATACGGTTTCCTTGCTCTTCCGGTGCTTAAAGGCAAATTTGCGCACCGCGCCGAGGCTGACCGACGCAATGGCCCCGTTGTGCACGAGATCCCGCTCACCATCACTATGCCACCCCATGCCTTCGCTGCCACTGTGGTATAGATTCAGCAGGCAGGCATTGAACGTCTCCCCCACGTGTTCCTCAATCAGACTCCGGATCTCGCGCAGCGTATCGGTCCAGGGCAGGGCAGTGCGCCTGATTCGGGAATAGGTATAGGCAAAAGGTGCGTCGGCGTACCAGGCGACCTTGCGTGCCGTGACGATGCGTCTGCCAAACATGATTGACTCATCGTGCTGCCAGGCGAGATCCCGGTAGAGAATCTCGAAGTAGTTGTCCGCCGTGCATGGTGGCATTACGGTACCGTGATAATGCACCGCACCATCCTGGGGCAACAGGTTACCGAGGTCGCGGAAGCTGTGACTGAAAAGATCCATATTTGACTGGCGCTGGTGTACGCGCTCAGTGTAACGCGTCCGCTTCCGACTCCCAGCTGATGAGTGCGGCTTTGCGTGGCAGGCCCCAGCGATAGCCCCCGAGCGCGCCGCTGCTGCGAATGACACGGTGGCAGGGGATCAGCAATGCGACCGGGTTACAGCTGATGGCTCTGCCCACGGCACGACTCGCGCCCGGCTTCCCCATATCAATTGCGATATTTGCATAGGTTTCGAGCCGTCCCGCCGGGATGCGCAGCAGGCTCTCCCAGACCTGTAGCTGAAACGGTGTGCCACTCAGATGAAGCGGCACGGGTTCGGGAGTTGTTCCGCTCTCCGCAAACCAGGACACAGCGGCACGCTGGTGCGCATCCTCCCCGAGTTGGATATCGGCGTGCGGGAATCGCCGTTCAAGCGCTTGAAACTCTCCGCGGTCGTTATCGTCCAGAAAGCTGATCGCACAGATACCGCGTGCTGTGGATGCCATGATGACGCGGCCGAAGCGGGACGGGTGTATCGCTGCATTGATACTGAGCGCCGCACCGGAAATCTTGTTCAGTGAGGGTTGTTCACGATGATGCGCCTGCGCATAGGCGATAGCCTGGGTGACGTGCTCATACTTTGTGTCGGGTTGCATGCCGGGTGAATCAGACAGGCTGCCAGACAGCCCCATGCTGCGGCGCAGGATGGACGACCGGATGCAGCGCGTGTGCCATCAGTTCAAGACCGTCGATCAGTCGGGGACCCGGACTGGAAAAATAGGCGTTGCCGTCGGCAACGTACAGGCGCCCCGATTGCACCGCTGGCAGACCCTGCCATGCCGGGTGACCCTGCATGGCCGCCACGTCAGTCATCGCGCGCTCAATGGTAAAGCCACAGCAGGCCACAAAGGCGACGTCAGGGGCAGCAGCAGTTACCGCGCCCCACTCAAGCGTGCGCGATGGGTGACCTGGGTTACCCAGCAGGTCGCGACCGCCCGCGAGGGCGACCAGCTCCGGATTCCAGTGGCCGCCGCTGAAAGGCGGTTGCAGCCATTCGAAAAATGCCACGCCGGGGCGTTCAGATGGCTCAAGCGCTGCCGAACGCTCGGCCACCCTGTCCCGTCGTGCCTCCAGCTGACCCACGAGGCGGCGAGCGGCTGCGTTTGCACCCGTCGCATCGCCAACGTGCAGAATATCCTGCAGAACATCCGACAGCGAGTTGGGTGTCAGGTCGACAAGAGCCGGGCCACCGGGCAGAGCCCGGATGGCATCGCGCACATCGCCCGTCGCCACCGCACAGACATCGCACAGTGCCTGAGACACCACGATATCCGGCCGCGCCGCCGCCAGCGCCTCCAGATCAAGATCATAAAGTGCGGTGTTGTCGCCCAGGTGTTCCCGCACGTAGTCGTCGATAGTGCTGCTGGGGGCGTCATAGGGCACCCGGGTACTCGTCATACGCGGCAGCGCCGCTACCCCGGGTGGATAGTTGCAGCCGTGCGAGACGCCAACGAGACTTTCCTGCAGTCCAAGCGCACAGACGATTTCCGTCGCGCTTGGCAGCATTGACACAATTCTCATGCCACGTTGACTCGCGAGCCGCGGACGCCGGTGCCGGCGAGAGCGTGCAGCCCGAACAACAGCGTGGTGTACATGGTGTCTGCAAGCAGCGACAGCCCGAGGAACGGCAGGCCGGCGATATAGCACGCTACCAGCCCGGCTGGCGTTGCCGGATAATATCCCGCCAGCCACACACCCAGGTTGGACACGAGGAAGAAGGTCGTCGCTCCCCCGGTGATGGCCAGGGCAAAGCGCGGGACTGAACGGCGTCTACCAAGGACGTAGCGACCGATCGCTGTCGCCAGCGCAAACCCGCCCAGCACGCACAGCATGACGATCGACGGGTAGGGCGATATAAACATCGATGCCAGGGCTACCGGCGCCAGCGGGATCAGCCAGGCAGTGGCCCGGTTGCCGTAGGCACCGGCATACAGGGCTGTCGCGCCAATCGACGACAGGCCAAACGGATGCGGCAGCGCGTGAAGAGCCCAGGCGAGGGCGATAACGAATCGATTCATGTTGTGGCTCCTTACCAGCCAAAGTCTGTCTTGATGCCGACGACCCCAGTGCGTCCCCAGGTGCTGTAGCCGACGACGTTTTCATAATCGGCGTCCAGCAGGTTACTGCCGCGGGCATACAGCGTCACGGATGGTGTGACGCGATAGTGAGTAGTCAATTCCAGCAGCCAGTAGTCATCCAGCTTGAGGGTTTCTGGCGGCAGGGGAAAGGGCTGGAAAAATCGATCGAGGCGTGTTCCGCCGTAGTCCGCTACGAGTGCGGCGCTCAAGCGATCGTTGCCGGAGACCATGTTGACCGAGAGGCTACCGGCGTGTTCCGGTCTGCGCAGTTCCACGGCGCTGATACCGTCGCTGTCTTCCTCAGTGGCATCCGTGTAGGTGTATGAGGCCGCGGCACTGATGTATTTGCTGATGCGCCAGTCCGCCGCCAGTTCCACGCCCTTGCGCTCGCTGTTGTTGTCGAGGTTCTGCGCGGTGGCAACAAAGCTGTCGGGCAGGAACACGAAGCCATTGATCTCGTCTTCCAGCTGCTGCAGGTAAAACGTCGCGCCCAGCTGGAGCGCGCCGCCGGCAAGCGTCTGGTCGATACCGATATCAAAAGATACTGACTGCTCCGGATCCAGATCCGGATTGCCCACGAACTGATCGGCGAAGAACCCGAAGCGCTCGATGAACGTCGGCGTCTTCTGCCCGGTGCCGATATTGCCGCGCAGGCGCGTGCTGTCGGTAAGCGCGTAGGCGAGCGAGAGTCGGCCCGTCAGTACATCGCCAAAGTCACTGTAATCGTCGTAGCGCCCGCTGAGCATCCAGGAAAGACCGCTGTCGGCGGTATGACGATACTCTGCCATGGCGCTCTGCATGGTCATTGACTGGTCCTGGTTCGGATCGCCGAAGGAAATGTCGCCGCGCTGGCTGAAATCAGTTTCCTCATGCTCCAGCGCCAGGGTAAGAGCGCGATCGTCAGCGAGGGTGATGTCGGATTGCAGTGTGGCGGTGTATCGGGTCGATGAGGTAGAGGAGTCTTCCAGGCCGTCGGCGAAGTTGCGGTGCTCCGAATCAAAAAACGCCGCGCGGGCCTGCCAGTTGACGCTGCCATTGTGGGTCTCAAGTGTGCCGACCAGCTGGGCAATGACGTTCTGGCTCTCGGTGACGCGGTCGGCATCTCCCGGCAGGCCGGTGGCGAAGTCTGTCGGGTCAAAGGCGGAGGTTGAATCTGTGCCTCGCAGGCTGGCCTGCAGTCCCACTGCACTGTCATCAGCGTAGCGCAGCCCGATGTGACCGGAGGTCAACTCGGCGCCGTCTCGTTCCGTGCCGACGCGGGCGATGTTTTCACCGTCGGTGTCCAGCCGCTCGGCGCTGGCGTCGAGCGTCCAGGGACCCTGTGATATTGCGCCATTTGCACCGAGATTGCGTGTGGTGTTGCTGCCGCCCTCGAGATAGGTGCTGACGTTACTGCTGTCGCCGCGACCGGCGCGGGTCGAGATGTTTACTACCGCGGCAACGGCTTCGCTACCCCAGAGCGCGCTCTGTGAGCCACGCACAATCTCGATCCGTTCGATAGCGCCTGTGGCGAGATGCTCCCAGGGAAACTCGTCGCTGGTCGCCGGGTCGTTGGCGCGCACGCCGTCGATCAATACCAGCACGTGATTCGCCTCCGCACCGCGGACGCGCACCTGGGTCTGTGATCCTGGACCGCCGCTGCGCGAGACGGCAAATCCGGGCACGCTGCGCAGCAGGTCAGTGACGTAGCGTGCCTGTCGACGTTCGATATCGTCGCGCGTGAACACCGACGTGGCACTGCCGATATGCTTTAGCTCAACCGGCACTCGTGCTGCCGTGACAAGCACCTGCTCGATGTCCACATCAGTGGGCGGAAGAGTCTGGGCGAACGTGGGGGTGGTAATGAGGCTGGCGGCAAAGGCTGCCGAAAAACGGGTTTTCATGGCTGTCT
>JBHEPQ010000049.1:0-3240 GCA_046260215.1 Chromatocurvus sp. | reverse complement strand
CCCAAGGACAGCGAACGCTATTTTGCGCTGCTCAAGATCGGCGAGGTCAACTTCAACCGGCCGGAGGATTCCAAAAGCAAGATCCTGTTTGAAAACCTGACGCCGCTGTTCCCCACGAAGCGCCTGATTCTCGAGAAGGGCAACGGCAGCACCGAAGATCTGACGGGGCGCATCATCGATCTCGTCGCACCCATCGGCAAGGGCCAGCGCGGCCTGCTGGTAGCGCCGCCCAAGGCCGGCAAGACCATCATGATGCAAAGCATGGCGCAGGCCATCATGAGTAACAATCCCGAGTGCTACATTATCGTACTGCTGATAGACGAGCGTCCCGAGGAAGTCACCGAGATGCAGCGCTCGGTCGGTGTTCGTGGAGCGGAAGTCGTGGCATCCACCTTCGACGAACCGCCTTCGCGGCACGTACAGGTCGCGGACATGGTGATCGAAAAAGCCAAGCGACTCGTTGAGCACAAGCGCGACGTGATTATTCTGCTCGACTCCATTACCCGCCTGGCACGCGCCTACAATACGGTGATCCCGAGCTCCGGCAAGGTACTGACCGGTGGTGTCGATGCCCACGCGCTGGAGCGCCCCAAGCGCTTCTTCGGTGCCGCACGCAATATCGAGGAAGGCGGTTCCCTCTCAATCCTCGCCACCGCATTGGTCGATACCGGCTCGAAAATGGACGAGGTCATCTACGAGGAATTCAAGGGCACGGGCAACATGGAGCTGCACCTCGACCGCAAGGTCGCGGAGAAGCGCGTCTACCCCGCTATCAATATCCGCCGCTCCGGCACCCGGCGCGAGGAGTTGCTAACCGCCGAAGACGAACTGCAGCGCATGTGGATACTGCGCAAGCTGCTGCATGGCATGGAAGACACGGCGGCGATCGAGTTCCTGATCGACAAACTGAAAGACACAAAGACCAACGAGGAATTCTTTCTCTCGATGCGTCGCAAGTAAGCCGCCCCCCCTTCGCCACTGCGGCGACGTTGTTATACTGTGCTGCTTTCTGAGGGAGCAGCAGCATGGCAGCGAAATATGCAGACCTCCGGGATTTTATCAACGCCCTGGAAAAGCAGGGTGAGTTGAAGCGCATCGACACAGAGGTCGATCCGTACCTGGAGATGACAGAAATCGCCGACCGCACCCTGCGCGCCGGTGGCCCTGCTCTGCTGTTCACCCATCCGAAGCATCACAGCGTTCCCGTGCTCGCCAATCTCTTTGGCACCGAGCGCCGGGTTGCAATGGGCATGGGGGCGGATCATGTCTCCGCCCTGCGCGAAATCGGCGAGCTGCTCGCCTACCTGCGCCAGCCGGACCCGCCCGCGGGTTTCCGCGACGCCATCGACAAGGCACCGCTGCTGAAGAAAGTGATGAGCATGGGGCCCCGGCTGGTGCGCAACGCGCCCTGCCAGACCCACGTACGCGAGGGGGATAACGTCGACCTGTATGAGCTGCCGATACAGACCTGCTGGCCCGGGGATGCCGGTCCGCTGGTCACCTGGCCCCTTGTCATCACCCGGGGGCCCAACAAAAAGCGACAGAATCTTGGCATCTACCGCATGCAGCTGATAGGCCGCAACCGGCTGATCATGCGCTGGCTGTCACACCGTGGCGGCGCACTCGATTACCGCGACTGGCAACTGCAGAACCCAGGCAAACGCTACCCGGTGGCCCTGGCCCTGGGCGCCGATCCCGCAACCACCCTCGGCGCGGTGACCCCGGTACCGGACAACCTTTCCGAATACGCCTTTGCCGGGCTTCTGCGCGGCGGCAAGACCGAGCTGGTCGAGTGCATCACGCCTCTGTGCCGGGACCACGGCCTGCAGGTGCCGGCGACCGCGGAGTATATTCTCGAGGGTTACCTGGAGCCGGGGGACATGGCCGAAGAGGGACCGTTCGGGGATCACACCGGGTATTACAATGAAGTCGACCGCTTCCCGGTGTTTACTGTGGAGGCCATCACCAGCCGGGAATCCCCTATCTACCACACCACCTACACTGGCCGACCGCCGGATGAGCCGGCGATTCTGGGGGTTGCCCTGAACGAGGTCTTCGTGCCGATCCTGAAAAAGCAGTTTCCGGAAATCATCGATTTCTACCTGCCCCCGGAGGGCTGTTCGTACCGCATGGCCGTGGTGACCCTGCGCAAGGAGTATCCCGGACACGCCAAACGGGTGATGCTCGGCATCTGGTCCTTTCTGCGCCAGTTCATGTACACCAAGTTCATCGTGGTGACCGACGAGGACGTAAATGCCCGCAACTGGCAGGACGTGATCTGGGCCATCACCACACGGATGGATCCGCGGCGGGACTGCGTGTTTGTCGACAACACACCCATCGACTACCTGGATTTTGCCTCGCCTGTCGCCGGCCTGGGCTCCAAGGTCGGTCTTGATGCCACCAATAAATGGCCGGGAGAAACCACCCGGGAATGGGGCCAGCCCATCGTGATGAGTGACGCGGTGAAGGCGCGGGTGGACGACATCTGGGAGACACTCGGGCTGTAACCCGGAATGTGGATGCAGAACAACCTGCAGGCCGGGTCAGCGCTCGGGCGCCGAATCGGTACCCAGCGTAATCCGCCTTTCCTCCGGTATCCCGCCCTCCCCGGGCAGGGGCAACTCGGGCAGGCCGTCATGCTGCAGCGCCAGCCCGGCACAGAAATACCGGCTCGCCTGCAGGTAGTCACCACTGGCGGCGAACAGACGGCCGAGCTCGGCGCAGGCCTCTGCTCCGGGATCGGCACTGATACTGCGCTCAAAATAATCCCTCGCCTGGCCCCACAGGTGCTGCCGGGCCGCCAGTCGTCCCAGGCAAAGCAATAACTCGGGCTCTTTTTCATGACCCGCCAGCCAGCCTTCCGCCACCGCGAGCTGCCGCTGTGGATTGCTCCCCGACAGGCGGCCGAACTGTTCTACCAGCACTGAATCCCAGCGCTTCTTCAGCACGCGCGCGATCAGGCTCACCGCGTCCTCATGCGCCCCCGCCCCGACCAGCAACTCAACATAGCGATGCAGCACAGACTCTTCGCTCTGCAGATCGGTGGGGGTCTGTTTCCACGACCGCGTGAGGGCGGTCTGGGTATTGTCTCCCAGATCACCAGCGGCCACCTCGAGCAGTTGCAGGGCTGTTTCCCGCCGCAAACGCGCCAGCTCCTGTGGCGGCAGAACCTCGTGCCTGCGCAGCTCAGGCAAAAGCGCACGCAGGCCCTCCCAGTCCGAGAGGCCAAGCATTGCC
>JBHEPQ010000040.1:0-11835 GCA_046260215.1 Chromatocurvus sp. | reverse complement strand
CGCCTGGTCTGCGGACGCGCAAGCCCTGTTTGTCTCGGCCAACCGCGGCAAGGACGCGGACCTCAACCCCGCCAATACCGATATTTTTCGTGTACAGGTGTCCAGTGGTGAAATGCAGCAGCTGACCGAGCGCCAGGGGCCCGACAGTGGCCCTGTTGTATCGCCGGATGGCCGCCTGATCGCCTACACGGGTTGGGAGGATGCCGATCTCGGCTACCATCGGCAGCGTCTCTATATCATGCAGGCTGATGGCTCCGGCAAGCGCGAATTGCAGGCAGAGCTGGATCGCGACGTCTCCTCACCGCAGTGGTCGCAGAGCAGTGAGCACGTGTTTTTCAGCTTCGACGACCACGGTGACACCCTGCTTGCCATGACCGATCTGAAGGACAGGATGGTACGGCTTGCCGATGGCCTGGGCGGCACGTCCCTGGGACGGCCCTATGCGGGCTCTGCATTTTCCGTGGGCGGTGGCGATGTATTTGCGTTTACCGCGGGTAATCCGTCGCGACCGGCGGATATCGCGGCGGGGCGTCCCGGCCACGATGCCCCGGCGCGGCTGACCGCGCTGAATGAAAGCTTCCTGGGCCATCGCGACCTGGCCCGTGTGGAGGAGCGCTGGATTACGTCATCGGCGGGAGGGGAGAAAATCCAGGCGTGGCTGGCGCTGCCTCCAGGCTTTGACCCGGAGCAGCAGTATCCGCTGATTCTGGAGATTCACGGCGGCCCTTTCACGAACTACGGCGCCCGCTTCTCTGCGGAGGTTCAGCTGTATGCCGCCGCCGGCTACGTCGTGCTTTACGTCAATCCGCGCGGCAGCACCAGTTACGGCGAGCGCTTTGGCAATCTCATTCATCACGCCTACCCGGGCAAGGATTACGATGACCTTATATCCGCCGTCGATGCCGTGATCGACGAAGGCTACATTGATCAGCAGGAGCTGTATGTGACCGGCGGCAGCGGCGGCGGCGTGTTGACGGCCTGGATCGTCGGCAAGACCGACCGCTTCCGCGCCGCTGTCGTCGCCAAGCCGGTGATCAACTGGGCGAGCTTTGTGCTGACCGCCGATCTGTCGCCGTATTTCACGCGCTACTGGTTCCCGGCGATGCCCTGGGAGGATCCCGAGGGCTACTGGGCGCGATCACCGCTGTCCCTCGTGGGTAACGTGACAACGCCCACCATGCTGCTCACCGGCGAGTCAGACCTGCGTACACCGATGAGCGAAACGGAACAGTACTACCAGGCGCTAAAGCTGCGCGGTGTCGAAACTGCCATGGTGCGCATGCCCGACGCGTCACACAGCATTACCAAGCGGCCCAGCCAGATGGCCGGAAAAGTCGCTGCGATTCTCGCGTGGTTCCGTCAGCACGCGCCGGCGGAGTGATCTCATGGTAATGCGCATTGAAATAGAACGTCCGGGTGGGCCCGAGGTAATGCAGCGTCGCTCTGTCGCGCTGCCCGCGCCGGGTCCGGGAATGGCGCGGGTGACTAATGGCGTTATCGGGCTCAACTATATCGATACCTATCACCGGTCCGGCATTTATCCCCTGCCGATGCCCAGCGGGCTCGGCCTTGAGGCTGCCGGTGTGGTGGAGGCAGTGGGTGATGGGGTGTCTCTGGCTCCGGGTACCCGCGTTGCCTATTGTGCGGCAGGTATCGGCGCCTACAGCGAAGCCATCAACCTGCCCGCGTCGCGACTGGTTGTGCTGCCGGATACGGTCGATGATGAGACCGCCGCGGCAGTCCTGCTGAAGGGCTGCACGGTCGAGTATCTGATTCAGCGTACGTACGCCCTGCGAGCCGGGGAATACTGCGTCTTTCATGCCGCGGCAGGCGGCGTCGGCCAGCTGTTCGGACGCTGGGCGAGGGCGATTGGCGCGCACGCGATCGGCACGGTCGGGTCCGCTGAAAAGGCAGAGTCGGCGCATCGCTGCGGCTACGCCCATGTCATCAATTATCTTGAGGAAGATGTCGCCAGCCGGGTTCGTGACATCACGCAAGGCGCCGGGGTTCCGGTCGTGTACGACGGGGTCGGGGCGGCGACTTTCCAGTCCTCGCTGGACTGCCTGCAGCCCCGTGGGCTGATGGTCAGCTTCGGTAATGCCTCCGGAGCGCCGCCGCCGCTTGATCTGCAACAGCTGTCGGCTCGCGGTTCCCTGTTTATCACGCGACCTTCGCTCATGCACTACGTGGCATCAGATGCTGAAATGCAGTTATCAGCGAAGGCCGTCCTGCAGCGCGTTGTAGACGGTACCCTGGCCGTTTCCGTGAATCAGCGTTACTCCCTGGCCGAGGTGCAGCGAGCGCATCGCGAACTGGAAGCCCGGGCAACCACTGGATCGAGTGTTCTGCTGCCCTGAGCACCGCAGAAAACGTTGCAGCCCCGGAACTTTTCACCGGCGCGATGGTCCGTTTAATAGAGCGCGCAAAAGCTGCCGCTTCATCAACATCCTTCAGGGCATTAAACCCCTTCGGAGAGACTCCTCCTATGCCGGCCGTCAGGCCGGCTTTTTTTGTTGCGCCAGGCATGGAATGTAGCGCCGTGGCGGGCGCCGTTCCGGCCTAATCCGCCGGGCGCTCCACGGTCGCTGCGAGCAGCGTTTCGAGTGTCTGCGGCCCCACCAGCGTTTTGACCAGTTCGCCCGAGGGATTGATAACGAGGGTCGTCGGCAGGACGGCTGGACGCTCAACACCGAGACCTGTGGACGGGTCTTCCGGCAGGGTCGGGAAGGCAATAGCAAGTTTTTCAATCTGTGCGGCGAGGGTATCGCCCACTTCACCGTCAAAGTTGACGCCGAGAACAGTGACGCCGTCACGCGCGTGCAGCGCGTTCAACTCGGGGACCTCCTTGATACAGGGTTTACACCACTCGGCCCAGTAGTTGATTGCCAGCCAATCGCCCCGCGCAGCCTCGATCTGCCCGCTTGAGTTCTCCTCCGGTGTAGAGCACCCGCCCAGTAAAAGCAGGCAGCAGCACAGGGTGGCGGCAAGCCCGTGGAGAGAGAATCGGTGTCGTATCGTCATGTCGTAAAAAGCTCCACTGGATTGATTCTGCCACTTGTCGGGTAGGCTGTTAACCAACGGATTATTACATGTTTCTGCAGGTGTCACGACGCGCCCGTAGTCCCCTGCCGATCACCTTCACCCCCCCTTTGCTATAATGCTGGCTAATCACATCATGAAATCGAAATGGTCCGGCGCGGTGGATCTGCGTATATATATAGCCGTATGTCAAAACCGTCCCCGGAGGATGAGCTTATCGCCGCGATGTCTTCCAACCCTGTTCTGATCGAGCGACCCATCGCGATCTCGGGCGATGGTGCCGTCGCCGGCAGGGCCCCCGACAGCATTCTTGCGCTGCTGTCGTGATTTCTAGGCCCTACATACTTGTTCTGTATTATTCAGCCAGTGGCGCGACTGCACGCATGGCTACCGAGATCGTCCGCGGCGTGCAGCACGCCGCGGAAATCGACGCGCGGCTGCGCACTGTGCCCAGGGTGTCTGCAGAATCGGCACAGGTAGCGCCCGAGGTGCCCGACGATGGCCCTCCCTACTGTGAACTGGATGACCTGCGACACTGCAGCGGCCTGGTACTGGGCAGCCCGACACGTTTTGGCAATATGGCGGCACCGATGAAGTATTTTATTGATCAGACAGCCGAGCTCTGGCTAAGCGGGGCCTTGATCGACAAGCCGGCAGGGGTGTTCACATCGTCGTCCAGTCTGCACGGTGGTCAGGAAAGCACACTGTTGAGCATGCAGCTACCCCTGCTGCACCACGGTATGCTGCTGGTCGGTCTGTCGTATGGCGAGCCCGGGCTGACGCGCACACGCAGCGGTGGCACGCCCTATGGGCCCAGCCACCACGCGGGCGCAGGCAGCGACAGGGTAGTGGATGATGACGAGGCAGGTCTTTGCCGCGCCCTCGGTGCACGTGTTGCGCGGATTGCGCTGGCCCTGTCCGCTGCGCGCGCAGACGGGGCCCGGGCGTGAGCGCCGCCGTACAGCGACGCGGCGCCAGCGCCTGGCTCTGGGGGCTGCTCTGGGTCTCCTGGCTGGTTCTGTTCGGGCAGCAATTTGCCGATGCTTTGCTCCGCGGCGTGCCCTGGATTATCTGGTGTGGCAAGCTGTTGCCACTGCTCATCTTTGTGCCGGGCATGCTCAAGGATCGCCTGCGCAGTTTTATCTGGTTGTGTTTCATCTCGCTGCTGTATTTCATCACACTGGTCGAGCGCCTGTTCGCCCTGCCGGGTTCATTGCTTGCCCAGGCTGGCATGGCCGCGGTGGTTGTGTTGTTCATAACGGCCATGTTCTACGTGCGCGCCCGCGGTCCCGAACTGCGCGCTGCCGGCTAATCGACCTGCCCCGGGGAAAATCATGACGCGTCGTCCCGCATTTCTGAAACGCCTGCTGCGCGGTACCTGGCGCGGTATCACCTATCTTCGCCTGGCGCTGTCAAACCTGTTGTTTCTCGCCATGCTGGGGCTTCTCTACGTTCTGTTCAGCGGCACATCGCCCGCGCCATTGCCGGAAAAAGCCGCTCTGTTGCTCAATCCTGCTGGAACCGTGGTGGATGAAAAGAGCCGCTTTGAAGCGCTGGCCCTGCTGAGCGAGCCGTCGCCGGCGACGGCAGAAACGCGGCTGCAGGACTTGATCGAGGCGGTGGATGCGGCAGCGACAGACGCGCGCATCAGTGCGCTGGTGATTGCTACCGATGACCTTGTGCAGCTTGGTCTCAGTCGTTCGCAGGAGCTGGCGCCGGCTCTGGCGCGCTTCCGCGAGAGCGGCAAGCCGATTATCGCGGCGGGCGATTACTTTACCCAGGATCAATACCTGTTGGCGGCAGAGGCCGATGAGATCATCCTGCATCCCTACGGCGGTGTGGCCCTGCAGGGCTTTGCCAATTACCAGAATTATTTTCGCGAGGCGCTGGATAAGCTCGCGGTAGATGTCCATGTGTTCCGGGCCGGCGAATTCAAGTCGATTGCCGAGCCCCTGACCCGCAATGACATGTCCGATGGCGAGAAAAAAATCACCCGGGCGTGGCTGGACGATCTCTGGAGCCAATACACCGGGCGGGTCGAGGCGCGCCGAGGCCTCGCAAGCGGCGCCGTACAGCGACAGGTTAACGCCTATCCGCAACGTCTTGCCGAAGCAGAGGGTGATCCTGCGCAGCTCGCGCTGGCAGAGGGGCTGGTAGACCGCCTGATGTCGCGCCGGGAGATGGATGACCACATTGCGGACCGGGTAGGCGCGGTAGACGACACCGGCCGTGCTGAGGTGATCCCCTTTCAGCGCTATCTGGCAAAGCGATCCACCGCTGCCGGAACCGGACGACGGGTTGCCGTTATCACTGCGCAGGGCAATATCATGCCCGGAATGCAGGACCCCGGCGCTATCGGCGCGGAAAGCCTGTCGTCACAGTTGCTCGACGTTGCCGGCTCGCCGGATATCGGCGCTATTGTGCTGCGCATAAACAGTGGCGGCGGCAGCGTATTCGCTTCCGAGGTCATTCGCGCAGCGCTGGCGGAGGTCCGCGAGGAGGGTACACCCGTGGTGGTATCCATGGGGCCCGTGGCGGCCTCCGGCGCCTATTTCATCGCCACCGCTGCCGATGAAATCTGGGCCACGCCGGCAACTCTGACGGGGAGCATCGGTGTGTTCGCTGCATTTCCCACGGTTGACCGGTTGTTATCCCGGTCGGGTATTTATACCGATGGGGTAGGCACGACGGACGTTGCCGGATCGCTGCGTATTGACCGTCCGCTCAATCCCCAGGCGGCCGAGGCGCTGCAGCAGTCGGTGGAGCAGATCTACAAAAAATTCCTCGCACTGGTGGCAGAAAGCCGTGACATGAGCATTGACGAGGTCGACGCCGTTGCGCAGGGACGCGTCTGGAGTGCCCCTGCGGCTCGAGAGGCAGGGTTGGTGGATGAGCTCGGCTCACTGGCGGATGCTGTTGCGTCAGCCGCTGAGCTTGCCGGTGTCTCCAATTACCGGATTGATCATGTGCGTCCCTCGATGTCGCCGCGGCAGCGACTGCTACAGCAGTTTTCGGATCGCATGGCACTGGTCGGTCTGGCTGACCTTGTGGGCGCAGGACTCTCCGACGCCCTTCCGGCGTCGCTGCGCCAGGCGCTGTTGCCCATGCGGGCGGCGCGCGAGCTGGTGCCCTCTTTCAGTGATCCGCGGCATCTCTATATGCAATGCCTTGGCTGCAGCCCCTGACCCGGTTTGCGAGCCGGGCACACGTATCTGTCAACCACCTGCCTGTTCCGGGGATATTGTCGACTGCTCGTGCTGCGTGATGTGTAGCTCGCGCTGGGGGAAGGGAATCGTGATCCCGGCTTCATCGAAGCGTAATTTGACCGCCTCCGTGGTGTCCCACAATACCGGCCAGTAATCGGCAGAGTTGACCCAGGGCCGGACCAGGAAATTGACGCTGGAATCGGCCAGGGCGCCAACCATGACGGCGGGCGCCGGATCTTCCAGCACGCGCTCGTCGCTGTTGACGATATCTTCGAGGATCCTGCGAGCCTTGCGCAGATCGTCGTCGTAGGAAATACCAAAGGTCATGTCCACGCGTCGGGTGGGTTTCGCCGAATAGTTGGTAATGTTGTTGCCCATAATCGCGCCGTTGGGAACGATGATCTCCTTGTTGTCCGGGGTGATCAGAATGGTCGTGAAAATGCTGACCTGATCTACCGTTCCCATGGTATTGCCGGCTTCGACGAAATTGCCCTTCACGAAGGGGCGGAACATGATGAGCATGACGCCGGCCGCGAAATTCGACAGCGAGCCCTGCAGCGACAGGCCGATAGCGAGACCCGCCGCACCCAGCAGGGCAATCAGTGAGGTCGTGTCGATGCCGAGCTGACTCAGCGCAGCGATGATGACGAACAGCAGCAACAGCGCGCGCAGGATGGAGAGCACGAATGACATCAGCGTCTCATCGAGTTTCTGTTGCCGCATGATCCTTTGCGCGACGCCGGCAACGATGCCGACGGCAATACGCCCTGCATAGAAAATGACCAGCGCCGTGATAATGCGTATCCCCCAGGGGATGGCATACAGGTTTATCAGCTGCTGGACGTCAATATTTTCCATGTGCGCGCTACTCGCATCGGTCATCCCGGTGGCGCGGGAGCATACCGGCGTCTTGAGAGGCTGTATACCTGCAGGAAGCTCGCAAGCCTTGCTTTGTCGTGGTCAGGGTCGGGGTCGATGTCGATGTCGATGTTTATGTCGGCCGCTGCATGGGGATCGCGTCGGCGATCTTGATTGCCAGTGCGCCGAGAAGCTCGCTGAAGCCGCGCGCTATGTCGGGTCCGGTGGGTGATGCCAGTGTTTTTTCCTGATTGAAACGACCCTGTTTCACAGACGCCTGCTGTTTGCCCGTCACCC
The DNA here is from genome assembly GCA_046260215.1 of Chromatocurvus sp. Lineage (GTDB taxonomy): Bacteria > Pseudomonadota > Gammaproteobacteria > Pseudomonadales > Halieaceae > Chromatocurvus. The sequence goes on along the minus strand of JBHEPQ010000040.1, from coordinate 4,435 downwards.
CGAACAACTGCCACGTCGCCGATATTGCAACCGAGGACGACGTGGCGGTAAGGCGCCGCACCGACACCGCAATACGGTAATCCGGAGCTATGGAAGACGGCCCCGGAAACGCAACGACGAGCGCGTTGCCCATAGCGTCTGAGAGTCCCTCTATCAGCGTTCGCTGAATGCCGCGGTCGAGGGGCTCTGCCCAGAGCTCCCTCGCGCTGTAATGCAGGGCACCGTCGCTGTCGCGACGCGCCAGTCCGCTGCGCTTGAGGTAGTCGGGCAGCGTGACAGGGCCGAGGCTCAGCGGCGCCGCGTTTTTCCGCAGCGTGTCCTGCGCCGGACTGGTCAGCGTCAGATAGTCGACGCCTGCGGGGCTTGCACACCCCACCACCAGCAGGAGCATCAGGGCAGCGATCGACAGACGGTTGCAGTGATTCATCCGTCGTTACCCCGCCTGCCGCGCAACAGCGCGTCGGGCTGCTCTTCCAGCATGCGCGCGAGTGACTGCAGCGCCCGGCTGGCGCCCGCGAGTTCCTTGAGGGTGGCGTCCAGCTGGAACAGGATTGGAGACTCACCGCCCAGAGTCTGGTCGAGGGACTGCATCGCGCCCTGCGACGCGACGAGCGCGGAATCCAGGCTCTCCAGGCCGCGCTCTGCACTTTCGGTAAGCCGCGGCAGATCCGCGTTAACCTGCTGCAGTGTACTGTGCGCATCAGTGATCACGGCTGTCATCCGGGGATGCAGCGAGTCGATGGCGTCGGAGAGGCTGCCGCCTGCCCGGGTCAGCGTCTCGAGCGTTTTGTGCAGGTCAACGGGTAGCGCGCGGAATTCATCCGTGGCGATGATCGTGTTGAGGCCGTCGGCGATATCACCAATGTCCTTGGCGATCCTGGCGTAGTCTACGGACTGCAGTGTGCGGCGCAGCAGCTCCAGCTCGGTAGGTATGGTCGGTATCTGCGTGTGAGACAGCGTGACTTCCGAAAGCGTGGCAGTGGTTTCGGGATGGAAATCCATCTGGATGTAAAGCAACCCGGTCAGTACGCTCTGCATGTTGAGTTGCGCCCGAAGCCCGTTGTCGATCAGGTAGGGAATGAGCTGTGAGGCGTTCACGCCCTCGTCGACCAGCCTTACGTTGCTCTCTGAGAGTTCTGCTTCCACCTGCATGATGATGTCTGCCCTGTTCGCGGCCAGCAGGAGCTGAATGTCGGTGACCTGACCGATCTCAACGCCACGCAGTGCGACCGGTGCGCCAACTGTCAGTCCCTTGACCGATCCCTCGAACACCATGACGACTTTTTCGCGCTGTCCGCCAAACCCGGTGCTGCCGATGAACAGCGCGCCGGCGAGAGCGATGAGCAGGGAGCCGACGACGAACGAACCGATGAGAACGCTGTGCTTGCGCTCACCCATGAGAGCTCACCTGCCTGTCGTCTGGGATGTGGTATGGATTGCCTGCATCGGCCTCGCGATTGAGAAACTGCCGGACGATCACATGCTCGCTATGCTCCCGGAGCCAGGCGGGATCGCCACGGTCGATCAGGGTCCGGGCTTCCGAATCGAGGTAGATGCTGTTATTGGCGATCGCAAATATACTGGGCAGCTCGTGTGTCACCATCACCACCGTGGCCCCCGTTGACTCCTTGATCTGCAGAATCAGGTCGTCGAGGCGTCTGGACGTTATCGGGTCGAGGCCTGCGGAGGGCTCATCAAAGAACAGAATGTCGGGGTCCAGGGCAATCGCACGCGCCAGGGCTGCCCGCTTTCGCATACCGCCGCTGAGTTCTTCCGGCAGATGATGCTGAAACCCATCAAGGCCAACAAGCGACAGTTTATAGGCGACGATATCGTCAATAACATCGCGCCGGTACAGGGTGTGCGCGCTCAATGGCAGTGCAATATTCTCTGCCAGCGTCATGGCACTGAAAAGTCCGCCGCTCTGGTAAGTGATGCCCCAGTGGCGGCGCATGGCACGCCGCTCGCTCGTGCCAGCCTTTGTAAAGCTACTACCATAATAAAGTATGTCGCCGCTGGCCGGTGACTTCAACCCGAGGAGATGGCGCAGCAGCGTACTTTTCCCGCAGCCGGAGCCGCCCATGATCACGAAGATATCGCTCGGATAAACAGCGAAATTCAGATCGCGCTGCACGATCGTTGGCCCGTAGGCCATGCACAGACCGCGAACCTCGATGACCGGATCGCCAGTCACAGGCCCACCTGCTGGAACAGAATATTCGCCCCGGCGTCTGCGACGATAAGATAAACCAGCGCGGTAACAACGGCCTCGGTGGTCGCCTCGCCCACGCCGGCGGAGCTGCGCCCCGCGGACATGCCAGCGCGGCAGCCCGCAACGGCAATCAGAATCGCAAATAACAGGCTCTTGGACAGGCCGACGAAGAAGTGTCCCGGAGCCAGCACGGTGCCCACTTCACTCAGGTAGGCGAGCGGGCTTATGCCCATTCCGCCGGCGACGATGGCGCCACCCAGGATGCCGAGGGCGTCCGCATAGATGGTCAACAGGGGCATCATCAGCGCCAGGGCCAGAACCCGCGGCGCGACCAGGAATTCAATCGGCGACAGGCCAAGCGTGGTCAGCGCATCGATCTCGTCATTGGCCTGCATGCTGCCGATCTGTGCAGCGTAGGCGGCCCCCGTGCGTCCGGCCATGACCACCGCCGTCATCAGCGCTCCCATCTCCCGCAGCATGCCGATCGCGACCAGGTCGGCGACATAGATTTCCGCACCAAAATCCTTCAATTGCACTGCGCCAAGATAGGCCAGAATCATGCCGACCAGCACGCTGGTCAGCGTTATTATTGGCAGGGCCCCCGGCCCGCACTCGACACAGTACAGCCGTAGGTCCGACCAGCGCATACTGGAGCGTGGCAGGACGCAGGTCGAGCAGGCAATAGTGGCGTCGCCGGCAAAGGCGAGGGATTTCTGGATCTGTTCACCGATTTCATGCAGGTTACGTCTTATAGTCGCCGCTGAAAGCCAGCCCGGGCCGCCGCTGCGTGGCTGCTGTGGCGCTGTAGCAGTGGCGAGATCGAGTAGCAGGTCGACGCTGGAGCCGTGTCGGCCACGTTGACAGTTGATGCCGCGAGTCCGGCAAAGATTCAGCCAGCGCAGACAGAAAGCCGGCAGCTGGGAGTCCCAGTCGCCCACTGCAGAGAGATCCAGCCCCGCGGGCCCCGGCGGGTCGATTTCCTCGAGGGCTGCGGTCAGCAGCGACGTCGGGGGGATAGCCTGCCCCTCAGTCCAGTCACCACTGAGAAACAGCGTGGGGCGACCGGCGTCATCAGGGCGCAATAAGCACTCGGGGGGCGTGGCGTTCACTGGTAGGGCAGTTTTTCCTGGATGGGCTCAATCAGGCTTACTGCCTTGTCGTAAATCTCCTGCACCGGGCGGTCGTTACCTGCCGCACGACGTCGCGAAATCATGGTGACAGGGAACAGGTAGTTGTCCGTTTCGCGGTAACGCAGGGCACGGCTGCGGCCCAGGGCATCTTCATAGATGACCCAGTGCATGTCCAGCTGGGTTGCCAGAACGTCACCCAGCAGCATGCCCATGGCCTGCAGTTTCTCGACTTCATCCGAGCGCACGAGCCGCTCGTCCAGCAGGCGCTGCAGCAGGGGGGTGTCGTTGTCCCGCGAACCGTCAAACCCGCTTCCGGTATGCCGGCGCGCGAGATCTTCAATACTGTCGCGCTGACGCTGCATATACTGTCTGTCCAGCGGCGTCAGTTCACTCACTCGTATCTGATCCTGACCCGCGGCGGGCAGGCTGCCAAGCAGGAGCGGCAAAAGGGCGCCGAGACACAGGCGGGACATCACTTTCATGGTAAATCCTCCGGTTTTCGGGCGCGCATCGGCATTAGAACTCTAGCGCGGCGGGATAGATAGCTCAATCCGGTTGTGTTTGGGTGGTGGGCATGGATAATTGCGCCCTTTAGCCCGACCGTCGGTGAAGTTTGCCGGCGTACGGGTTCAACCTGCGGAGCATCGCATGATCACTGGCAGTATAGTCGCTCTCGTCACCCCCATGCACGAGGATGGAAGTCTGGACTGGGCGGCCCTCGAACGTCTTCTCGACCTGCACTTGAAAGAGGGAACCGCCGCCATCAGCGTTACCGGAACCACCGGGGAGAGTGCCACGCTGACGGTTCCGGAGCACTGTGCGGTGATTCGTCACTGTGTCGAATATAGCGCCGGTCGCGTGCCGGTGATTGCCGGCACGGGCGCCAACTCTACCCGCGAGGCGATCGAACTCACAACGGCGGCCGCCAATGCTGGCGCCGATGCCTGCCTGCTGGTGGTTCCCTACTACAACCGCCCGACGCAGGCAGGCCTGTACGCTCATTTCTCGGCGCTAGCCGATGCCGTTGATATCCCCCAGATCCTTTACAACGTACCTGCCCGTTGTGCTGCCGATCTAGCCAACGATACGGCGG
>JBHEPQ010000037.1:0-8889 GCA_046260215.1 Chromatocurvus sp. | reverse complement strand
CCGCCGTATTCATTTTCAACCACCAGAGCAAGGCCGATGTTGTCATCGCGGCACGCCTGCTGCGGCAGGACCTGGCAGGAGTCGGCAAGCAGGAAATCCGCAAGATGCCCGTCATTGGCAGGGTGCTGGAGCTGGGCGGGGTCGTCATGATCGACCGCAAGAACGCCGCCAGCGCGATCGAGGCGATGAAACCACTGGTTGATGCCATCCGCAACGACGGCAAATCCGTGGTGCTGGCGCCGGAGGGAACGCGCACTGTCTCGCCGCGTCTCGCCGCCTTCAAGAAAGGGGCTTTTCACCTGGCGATGCAGGCCGGTGTGCCCATTGTCCCCATCGTTATCCACAACGCCGGGGACGTGGCGCCCAAGGGCGACTTCGTATTCCGCCCGGCGACCGTCGAGGTGGAGGTGCTGCCACCGGTAGATACCAGCGACTGGAACTTCCGGAATATGACGGCGCAGGTAAGAAGCGTGCGCAATATGTTCCTGCGCACGCTGGGTCAGCCCGAAGTACCGGAGGGGAAAGGCAAACCCGCAGACGGCGCCGTGGTGGCGACAGAAAAGCCGGCAAAGCCGGCAAAGGACAATACAACCGCCAGGCGCAAGGCCCCGGTTCGCCGCAAGGCATCCGCAGGCGCTCGCGGCAGCGCAAAGACAGCCTCGCGCACGAGCGCGCGCCGCGGAAGACAAAACCAGCCGCCGCCGGTCAAGCCAAAACTTCGAGCCGCGCAACAATAACCGACAGCGATCAGGGACGACACATCACATCAGTGTCCGCCCGGGGAGATACAGTATGAATGAACTGAATATCGGCGTCCTGGGCGGCGGCTCCTGGGGGACCACCGTTGCGGCACTGGTGGCACGCAACACCCCGGTCACGCTATGGGCACGCAATCCCGATACCGTGGCGGAAATCAATGACAGGCACAGCAACGAAACCTACCTGCCCGGCGCGAAGCTGCCCGAGAACCTGCGTGCGACCACGGACATCATGGATGTGGTCTGTCACGCGGATGTCATAGTCATGGGTGTACCATCCCAGAACTTTCGCGAGGTATTGCTGGAAGTACGGCGCTGTATTCGCGCCTGGGTGCCCGTGATCAGTCTGACCAAGGGCCTGGAACTGGACACGCGCATGCGCATGACCGAGATCATCAACGATGTGCTGCCCGGCCACCCCGCGGGGGTGCTCACGGGCCCCAATCTGGCGCGGGAAATCATGGCCGGGCAGGCGGCGGCCGGTGTTATTGCCATGGATGATCCGGTGATTCTGCGCGGCCTGCAGAACGTGTTCAAAAGCGGTCTGTTCCGGGTTTACACCAACACCGACGTGATAGGTTGCGAACTCGGCGGCGTGCTCAAGAACATCATCGCCATCGCGGTCGGCATGGGCGACGGCCTGGGCGCAGGGGACAACACCCGAGCGGCGCTGATAACCCGGGGCCTTGCCGAAGTTACCCGACTGGGCGTCGCCATGGGGGGACAGGCAGAAACATTTGCCGGGCTTGCCGGCATGGGCGACATGATCGCTACCTGCACCAGCCCACAGAGCCGCAACCGCCATGTCGGCATGGAGCTGGCCAAGGGACGCAGCATGCAGGCGGTGATTGATGACATGTTCATGGTTGCCGAGGGCGCCAAGAGCGCGCCCGCCGTCATGGCGCTGGCAGAGGAACACGACGTCGAAATGCCCATTGCCCGCGATGTCTATCGCGTGGTTACCGGCGAAACCAACGCCCGGGGCGTCTACCGCGGCCTTCTTCGGGTTACCGCTGGCGCCGAATCCGAGCCGGGATAGACAGGCAGAATACTGACTGGGAGACACAGCTAAATGCAACGAACACTCATACTCATAGCGGCACTTGGCATAGGGGTTGCCGCCCACGCGGACACGACGCCGGAAGCCCCGCAGGACGTCCAGGCCGGGGCGGGCGTTATCCCTGCCCATCAGCGCAACAGCGACTGGTATCGCATCGGTGATGAGCATCTGAGCAGCCGGCAGATGGGGGAAGCCCTGCCCCGCGCGAAAAACGTGATTCTGTTCATCGGCGATGGCATGGGCATGTCCACGGTCACGGCTGCGCGCATTCTCGATGGGCAGCGCAAGGGCATGTCCGGTGAGGAAAACAGCCTGAGCTTCGAGGCATTTCCATTCACCGGTCTGGTAAAGACCTACAACACGGATTCACAGACGGCGGACTCCGCCGGCACCATGAGCGCCATGGTCACCGGCGTGAAAACCCGTATCGGCATCTTTGGCGTCGACGACACGGCCCTTCGCGGTGACTGCGCCAGCGCTCAGGGCAGGGAGCTTGTAACGACTCTGGAGCTGGCCGAGATGGCCGGCAAGTCGACCGGCATCGTATCCACCGCGCGCATCACCCATGCGACGCCGGCTGCCACCTATGCCAAGTCTCCCGAGCGCGACTGGGAGGACGACGCCCAGCTTCCGGCGAGCGCGAGCGAGGCGGGCTGCAGCGATATTGCCCGTCAGCTGGTCGACTCCACGGCCACGATGCGAGACCGGCTCGACGCTCCGGGCATCGACGGTATCGATATCATTCTGGGCGGTGGTCGCGCCAATTTCCTGCCGGAGGGAGAGGGACGACGCAGCGACGGTGACAATCTCGTCGACCGCTGGCTGGCGCAGAACCCGGACAGCGTGTTCGTCGACAAGCGGGACGGCCTGCTCAACGCGCCCGCCGACGCCCGCCTGCTGGGCCTGTTCACGAATTCCCACATGAGTTACGAGCAGGATCGCCCGGAGAGTGAGCCCTCACTCAAGGACATGACCCTGGCGGCACTGCAGCGCCTTGAGAGCAATGCCGAGGGCTATTTCCTGATGGTCGAGGCGGGACGGATTGATCACGCCCACCACGCCGGCAACGCCAGCGCAGCATTGCACGACACCATAGCCTTTTCCGAAGCAGTGCAGGCAGCGGTGGACCGCACCGATAACGCAGAGACCCTGATTATCGTCACGGCGGACCACAGCCATGTCTTCACGATCGCGGGCTACCCGCGCCGCGGCAACCCCATACTCGGCAAGCTGGTTGCCGTGGGCGAGACCGAACCGGCGCTGGCGGAAGACGGCAAACCCTACACCACGCTGGGCTATGCCAACGGGCGCGGTTTCCGCGATCTCGGCGATGAGACCGACGCCGACCGCGGCTATGCGTTTCCGCCGCGCAGTGGCCGGGCCGATATTACGGAGCTGGATACCACGCAGACCGGATACCATCAGGAAGCCCTGGTGCCGCTGGCGGCCGAGACCCACGCCGGGGAGGATGTCGCGGTTTACGCATCGGGTCCCGGTGCCTACCTCGTTTCAGGCACGCTGGAACAGAATGTACTGTTCCACATTATGAGTGGGGCCGCGGGCCTGCTGCCGCCGGCGCCATTATCTCAGTCTGATCCATAACTGACGTCCGGCAGCTCCTGCGCCAGGGACTCGTGAAGATATTGCCCCGCTTCCCGGCGCACCACGGGATCCGCCGACAGCAGGCTGTCAAAAAAGGCGCGTACGGCAACCCGGGATATCATCTGCTGACGCAGCACGTGCATTGCCTCCGGCAGGGATTCTGCACTGCAGATATCCAGATCGGCGCCGTCGTCCACGCCGGCCTGAGCGCCACCCAGCAACGCCGACCAGTCCGGGTCATCGTCGAGATCAAGGTTGCGCTGCACGGACCAGCAGCCGATGGCATCCGTATTGCCCATCCAGCGCAACAGCGCGGTGCCCCCCGAGAAACCGGTGTGTGATCCCGCTGCCAGCGTCAGGAGCTGGCCACCGCGGATCTTGTCCGGCACCGGCTGCGCATTCACGGCCCAGGGCACGAGCGCATCGGCGTCGCCTGCGAGCATAAGAAACGGCAGTGAACGCGGGGTAAAGAACGTCTCCTTCAGGAATACCGTGGGACCGGCGATCGACAGCACTGCATTCACCCGCTCGTCCAGCAGCTGCGGGTGGTAACCAGCGAGAGTCGCCGTGAGCCCCCCCAGGGAAATACCCATGACTCCGATGCGTTCGCGATCGATCCTGCCTTCCAGGGCCACATCGATGGTCCCGGGAGCGCGGATCAGTGTGTCGATCAGGAAGCTCACATCGCCGGGCTGGTGGACAACATCGCGGACGTTGGGGCCACCGGGGGCAAAGGTGTGGGTCAGCGGGTGGTTCACGGCGGCAACAACATAGCCGTGACTGGCCAGATGACGCGCCAGGTAAGCACCGTTGCGATAGCTGGAGGTAAAGCCGTGACTGTGGACGATCAGCGGGTAGGGACCACCGGATCCGGGAAACCAGACGGCCCCCTTGAGCTCACGCGAGGCGGCGCCGTCGTACTCGCGGTTGGGTTGGGTGGACCTCTGGCGGTCGATCAGGTCGATATCCGCCCGGATGACTGTCAGGTCGCCAGGCAGCAGCCGCGCCGCACTTTCGCTGCCGGCGGGAAACGCAGCGGGCTGCAGGCCGAAGGTAAGCATGAGCCAGGCCGCGACCGCTAACAGCAGCGCGACAGACGCCAGCGCGAGAAGGATCCGGCGCATCAGCGTTTATACGCCTGCGCACTGCCCGTGGTAGCGCGCCTCCTGGCCCCGCGATTGGTTTGCAACATCTGCCTTTCCCCTGGGCAACCGACTGTGCACGAGTATACGACAGCATGCCGCCGACGGACGACGTCGTCTCCGGCAGGCGCGGGTTCGCGCAACCGCTGACAGAAGTCCAGTTCCGGATCAACGCCGCTGACCGCGCGTCGCTGACCGCGCGTCGCTGACCGCACGTCGCTGACCGCGCGGCGACCCTGACGGCTTTTTGCGTTAACATACGCGCTCTGCATCCGCTGAGAACCCCACTGTACGGCACACCACGGCGCGACAGCCACGTCACCCGGGGACAGGCCCCGGTCTGTCAACGCTGTGCCACCACCCGGACACGAGGCAACAGGCATGAACGAACGCGTGGACACGGCAACCCTGCGCCAGCTCGACCAGTCCCACCACCTGCACCCCTTCACCGACTTCGGGAATTATGCGCAGGAGGGCGGTCGCATCATCAGTCGCGCGGAACACATCTATATCTATGACAGTGACGACAACGCCATGCTCGACGGCATGTCCGGCCTGTGGTGCTGCAATCTTGGCTACAGCCAGAAGCCAATCATCGATGCGGTGTATCGCCAGATGCAGGAACTGCCCTACTACAACAATTTCTTCCGCTGCTCCAATCAGCCTGCGGTGCAGCTCGCCAGTGAGCTGGTCAGGCTGTCGCCGCCAGCGTTCAACCACGTGTTCTTCACCAACTCGGGCTCAGAGGCCAACGACACCAACATACGGCTGGTGCACCGCTACTACGACCTGCTCGGCAAGCCGGAAAAAAAGCAGATCATCAGTCGCAGAAACGCCTACCACGGCAGCACGATTGCCGCCGCCTCCCTGGGTGGCATGCAGGCAATGCACGAACAGGCCATCGGCCTGAACTACGTGCACCACATCAACCAGCCGCACTGGTTCGAGCTCGGCGGCGAGCAGAGCCCGGACGCGTTCGGCATTGCCGCGGCCCGGGAGCTGGAGACAAAGATTGACGAGGTGGGCGAGGACCGGGTCGCCGCCTTCATTGCCGAGCCCGTGCAGGGCGCCGGCGGAGTGATCATTCCCCCGGACAGCTACTGGCCGGAAATACAGCGCATCTGCGACGAGCGCGATATTCTGCTGATCGCCGATGAAGTCATTTGCGGGTTCGGTCGCACCGGCAGCTGGTGGGGCAGCGAGACCTACAGAATCAGGCCGCACCTCATGACCTTCGCCAAGGCCATCACCAACGGCTACATGCCTCTTGGCGGCGTGCTGGTGAGCGATACCATCAGCGATGTACTGTTAAACGGTAGCGGCGAATTCGCCCACGGTCTTACCTACTCCGGCCATCCGGCCTCCTGCGCCGCGGGCCTGGCGACGCTGGGCATTCTCGAGCAAACCGGTGTCATCGAATCCGCCGCGCGGGACATCGCGCCGCACTTTCAGCGGCGGCTGCGCGAGTTCAGCGATCACCCGATTGTCGGCGAGGTGCGCGGCAGAGGGCTGTTTGCCGCGCTGGAACTGGTACGCGATAAGGGCTCCCGCGAGCGCCTGGCGCCGGGATCCGCCGGCGCCGTCTACTGCCGGGATCAGGCGAACAACAACGGGCTCATGGTGCGCCAGACCGGCGATGCCATGATCACGGCGCCGCCGCTGGTCTGCAGCGCTGAAGAGATAGACATTCTGGTGGAGAAACTCGGCCAGGCGCTGGACGCGACGGCGTCACACTATGGCGTGACCCGCTAGCGCCCTTCGGCGTGCAGCGCAGAAATATCCGCGTAGATGCGGTAATCCCGCACCCTGTTGTCTTCCAGGCCCAGTACGTTGGCAAACGGAACCGTCAGCGTACTACCGTCGAGGCGCGTGTAGGTCACGCTGCCGTGACAGATAAGCGCGCCCGGCGGCTGCCACGCGTCGGCCAGCTGGTGCTTTACCGCGGCGATCGAGCCGAAGAATCCGGCCACCGTCTCGCGTATGACCTCCCGGCCCTGCACCGGCGGCGAGTTGCCGAACTGGAATACGGCCTGTGGATGCAGCAGCGCCATGAAGCGCTCGGCATTCCGGGCATCGACGGCCGCAAAGAGGCGTTCTGTCGTGAGCATTTCTGGCAAGCTGTCTCCACCGTATAAAAACCTGACGCCAAGGCTATCGCCCGGACAGATGGATGGCAAATGGAACGTCTACCGCCGGTGTGCTGTCGTAGGTGTAGCCATATTCCTTTCACAGCAGTCTCATTTCAGGAGTGTTTCCATGCACAGGACAGGACGGTCCGGACGATTGGCAGGGCTCTGCAGGCGCGCGGTCGCTGCTGGAGCGTGCGCGCTGCTCCCACTCGCGCTACAGGCAACGGAAGCCGGGCTGCAGAAGGTTGGCGAGGCACGCCTCAAGGTGATGTTCTGGTCAGTGTACGATTCGCGCCTGTACGCACCGGGCGGGGAGTATGACCCTGGCACGCGACCGCTGAAGCTGGAGATTCAGTACCTGCGCGACATCCGCGCCGAGGACCTGGTCAAGCGCACTGGCAAGGAGTGGGACGCCCTGGGCGTATCGCACGATCGCCGGGGGGAATGGCTGGATAAGCTGCGCGCACTCTGGCCCGATATCAATGAGAACGACACTCTCACTGTGGAGCTTGACGCCCGGAGTCACGCGACGTTTTTCCACAACGGGAAACGCCTGGGCAGCATTGAGGACGGTGATTTTGGCCAGCGCTTTGTTGATATCTGGCTGTCCCCGGACACGTCACGTCCCGAAATCCGCCTGGCACTGATCGGCGGCAAGGAATCCACCTGAAGACTATCCCGCGGCGCGCAGTGCGGTCCGGTTCTGTGCCAGATATTCCTCCAGCTTTGCTTCAGCGTGGTCAGGGAACAATATCTTACAGGCATGCAGCAATCCCGGCGCCGCCGCTATCGTCTCCCAGCGCACCACCTGCTCGATCTTGGAGCGTCGGCGCATGAAATCTTCCAGCCTGACAATCATTTCACGCCGCGCCGCCAGCTCGATTTCACAGCGCGTGTACTCCGCCGTCCTGATCAGCAGACTGGCGCTGTCCTCGTCTTCGCGGATTCGCTCGAGAAGCTGAAACGCAGCGTCGCCGTAGCGACGCCAGAAGCGCTCCGACAGGGGTTCTGAGGAGTTCGCATCGGTCATGGCATCAAGATTCATCAGCCGTGCCTGGGTCATGAATCGTTCCCGTGCCTCATCACCGGGCTCCCCGTACCAGCAGGCATCCGGTTCCGGTAGGGCCACGCCGAGTTCGGCAACCCGCGCCGCGACCTCGTCGCCCACGTTAAGGCAATCAGTCAGCTTGCCGCCGAAGATACTGATCTGGCGTCGCTCATGATCCACCTCGATCTCGTGCTTGCGGGACAGCTGCACCCAGTCCGCGTTGCTATCGCCGCCGGCCACTGCCAGCGGGCGCACACCGACGCGTTCGGCGATGACATCCGCTACCGTCAACGGTCGGTCGAGATCCAGGAGGGCGTTGACGTTGTCGAGCACAAAGCGCCTGTCCTCCTCGGTCACGCCGACCCCGGGATCCTCCACGCGGGTGTCGGTGGTTCCGATACAGGTCTTCTGACCCATGGGAATGAGGAAAAACAGGCGGCCGTCGCTGGCAAAAAAGGTCAGCACGCGTCTGTTGTCCGTGACCCGATCAACAATCAGGTGAATGCCCTTGGAAAACAAGTGGCGATGCCGGGTGACGGTACCCAACTGCGAATTAAAGGGGTCGACCCAGGGGCCGCAGGCGTTCACCAGAACCCGGGAGCGCACCGGGAAGGTCTCGCCTGTCATCTCGTCCCGCGCCGTGGTGTGCCAGTACTCACCATCGAAAAATGCCTTTTGTGAGCTGACATAGTTGGCCGCGACACACCCGAAATCCAGGCTGCTGCGGATGAAGTTGAAAATGAAGCGCGCATCATTGTCGTAGAGATAACAATCGGAATATTCCAGCCCGCCCGCGGCGTTGTCCGTATTGATACCCGGCTCGGCGGCCTTGATGTCGCGGGCCGATAGATAGCGCGGCGGGCGGGTCTTACAACGCCCGATCAGCCAGTACAGCACGGCGCCAAGGAAAACAAAGGACGTCCAGAAGCGAAAGCCGCGCTGAATGGTGGTAAAAAACCGGATCTCACGCACCGTGGAAGGAAAGGCGCGCATGAGTTCGTTACGCGACTGGCACAGCTTATTGACCAGCAGGTATTCGTGGCTCTCCAGGTACTTGATGCCGCCCCAGGCCAGGTTGGAGGAATGCTGGCTGGTGCCACCGGCGAAGTCGCCACGGTCCAGCAAGGCGACCCGAACACCACGTGCGGCC
>JBHEPQ010000034.1:0-7891 GCA_046260215.1 Chromatocurvus sp. | reverse complement strand
TACACCGGCGCTGCAGCAGCCGCTGGCGCTGGGTGCCGATATCGTGACGCATTCGGCAACGAAATATCTGGATGGGCAGGGCCGTTGCGTCGGGGGTGCGGTAGTCGGCGGCGTGCAACACATGCAGGAAATCGTCGCATTCCTGCGCACCTGTGGTCCGACAATGAGTCCGTTCAATGCCTGGGTATTTCTCAAGGGTCTCGAGACCCTGCAGCTGCGCATGCGAGCTCACAGTGCCGCGGCGCTGCAGCTGGCCCGCTGGTTGCAGACGCAGAAAGGGGTAGAGCAGGTCTACTATGCCGGCCTGGAATCGCACCCCGGACACGCCCTGGCGTCGCGCCAGCAGTCCGCGTACGGCGGCGTGCTGTCCTTTCTTGTCGCGGGCGGGCGGGAAGCCGCCTGGCGCTGTATCGATGCCACCCGGATCATGTCCCTGACAGCAAACCTGGGTGACGCCAAGACCACGATTGTGCACCCGGCGACCACCACCCACGGCCGTCTCAGCCAGGAACAGCGTGACGCCGCGGGGATACGCGATGGCCTGATTCGCATTGCCGTGGGGCTTGAGGATGTCGAGGACCTGCAGGCGGATCTTGCCCGTGGCCTCGCCGGGGTCGATCCCGCATGAGCGTTAATAAAGACGCGATCGACGCGACGGTGGATTCCGTCTCAACGGTGCTGCTGGGAAAATCCGAGCCCATTCGCCTTGCCTTGTGCTGCCTTCTGGCACGCGGTCATCTGTTGATCGAGGATCTGCCGGGAATGGGCAAGACCACGCTGGCGTATGCACTCGCGCGGGTGCTGGGCCTCACTTATAACAGGGTGCAGTTCACCAGTGATCTGCTGCCGGCGGACATTCTCGGTGTTGCGGTTTATCGGTTGGAAGACAACAGCTTCCGCTTCCATCCGGGGCCGGTCTTTACCCAGGTTTTGCTGGCAGATGAGATCAATCGCACGACGCCACGAACGCAGAGTGCATTGCTGGAAGCCATGGCGGAAGGGCAGGTGAGCATCGAGGGTGAGACCCGCATCCTGCCGGATCCGTTCTTTGTTATCGCCACGCAGAATCCGAGCGAACAGGCCGGCACCTACCCGCTACCGGAGTCCCAGCTGGATCGATTCCTCATGCGAATCGAACTCGGCTATCCTGACCCGGACGCCGAGCGTGACCTCATGAAGCGTGGCGATCTGGGTGGCAATGCCGCCGCCCTCGAGCAGGTCATGCTGGCTGAGCGCCTGCGTGAAATCCGCGGTCAGGTCGGATCGGTCCACACCTCCGACAGCCTGTTGGATTATGTGCAGCGACTGGTGGCCCGAACGCGAAGTGGCGGAGATTTTGCGGTGGGTATTTCGCCCCGCGGCGTTCTGGCGCTGTTGCGCGCCGCAAAGACCTGGGCCCTCATGAACGATCGCGATCACGTGCTGCCTGAGGATGTGCAGCATGTCCTGGGCCCTGTTGCAGGCCACCGGCTCATCCCCGGCGAGCGTTTTGCCGGGGACGGTATGGCGCTCGTCGCCCTGCTGCAGCGGGAGGTGGATGTACTGCAGACGTGATGCCGCGACGAACAGGGGCCTGGGTTCATCCTGGTGGATAGCCTGATTCGCGGCTATCGGGCCCGCCTCGCGCGCTGGGTCGATCGACGCATTCCCGCGGCATCGCGTGTCATTCTGGATCGTCGCCGCATATTCATTTTCCCGTCCCGGGTCGGCTTTTTTTTCTTTGCCGCTCTGCTGGTCATGCTGGTCGCAGCGATCAACTATGAAAATAACATGAGCTACGCGCTGACTTTTCTACTGGCAACGCTGTTCGTGATCGCCGTCCTGCATACCTATGCCAATCTGTCAGGCCTCATACTTCAGGGCTGCACGGGCAGCAGCGGATTCCCCGGTGATCTGCTGGCATTCCGTGTGCGCCTTGCCGGCGCCGGCAAAGGCCGCTACTCGCTGGTGACCCGCTGGCGGGACGCCGCTCTGAACGCTGATGAGGCAATGGTGGATGTATCTGCGCAGGGGACGAGTGAGGTGTTGCTTTACGCTCGTGCAGAACAGCGTGGCAGGCTACGACCCGGGCGCGTGCTGGTCGAAAGTCGCTATCCCCTGGGCCTGCTGCGCTGCTGGACCTGGATTGACCTGGGGTTGTCCGGCGTGGTGTATCCCTTGCCGCGACGCAATCCGGAACCCCGGGGAAGTGCTTCCGAGTCAACGTCGGAGCGGCCCGTTGCCGCTACGGGGGATGATGAATTTTATGGATTAAGGGACTATCGCAGCGGTGACCGGCCACGCCAGGTGTACTGGAAAGGCCTTGCCCGTGGCCAGCCCCTGCAGAGCAAACAGTACTCGAGCTATGCCGATTCTGATGAGTGGCTGGACTGGTCCAGTTATCCCGGCGTGCCGGCGGAGCGCCGCCTGTCTTATCTGTGCCACCAGTGCCTGACCCTGCACGCGCGCAGACGCCAGTATGGTCTGCGACTGCCCGACGTGCACCTGGCCCCGTCCGCCGGCGCAGCACACCGGGATCGTGTGCTCACTGCATTGGCGCTTTTCAGCGAGCCCCCAGAATGAAGTCCACGGATCTCATTCCACGCAACGCCCTGGCCTGGATTATCGGCGCGCAGATATTGCTGCTGCTGCCACACGTGGTCCGGCTGCCGCTCTGGATTGTTCTGCTCTACGTGGTGGCCTTTATCTGGCGGCTACAGATTTATCGCGAGCGCTGGCCTGTGCCGGGTCGATGGCTCAAGGTGTTGCTGATTGGCATGGCCATGACCGCCGTGGGCTGGAGTTATGGCTCGGTGATCGGTCTCGAACCGACAGTCGCGCTTCTGCTGGTGGCCTATGCGCTGAAACTGCTCGAGACGGTGGCGCGACAGGACGGTTACGTTGTCATTTTTCTGGGCTTTTTTCTCTGCGTGACCGAGTTTCTTTTCACTCAGGACCTGCTGATCGTGATTTACAGCTGTTTTGTGATCTGGGTTCTGATAACCGCGCTGATTTCCCTGCACCGGTCCAACGCGACAGGCGACGGCGGCCCGATGCGACTGGCAGCGGTCATGCTGCTGCAATCGGTACCGTTGATGCTGGTGCTGTTTTTTCTGTTCCCCCGAATCGGGCCGCTGTGGAATGTACCGATCAAGACCCAGACAGCCAAAACCGGCGTCAGCGACCGGATGCGTCCCGGGGATATCTCCAGCCTGGTGCAGTCGTCCGGTGTCGCGTTTCGCGCAAATTTCGAGAAACAGGTGCCGCCGGTCTCCGAGTTGTACTGGCGCGGTCTGGTGATGAGCCGCATCGAAGACGGCGCCTGGCGCACCGTGTCGTACTACGACGTGCCGGTCTCCGAGCGACGACCCGCCCCCGTCGCGCGGGTGGGGGAGCCGATTGATTACAGCATTATCATCGAACCTACGCAGCAGCAGTGGCTCTACGGTCTGCGCTTCGCCGAGCCGATGCAAAGCGGCATTTTGCAGCTGCCGGACTATCGGCTCCTCAACCCGGTGGTGCTGGAGCAGGAATTCCGGTACCGGGTGCGAAGCTGGCCACAGGTGGTGCTTGGCCGCGAGATCAGCAGTTGGCGAGAACGTCTCGAAACAGAGCTCCCCGAGGCATCCAATCCACGTACCCGTGAGCTGGCGCAAAGGCTGTACCGCGAATCGAGCAGTGACGCGGATTACGTGCAACGTGTGCTGGCCATGTTCCGGCAGCAGCCCTTTCGCTATACGCTCCAGCCGCCCCTGCTCGAAAACAACCGCATGGACCAGTTCCTGCTGGAGACGCGCGCCGGATTCTGCGAACACTACGCGTATGCCTTCGCTGTGCTCATGCGCGCGGTGGACGTCCCGGCCAGGGTAGTGGCGGGCTACCAGGGTGGCGAGATCAACCCGCTTAACGGCACGGTGATCGTACACCAGTTCGATGCACATGCCTGGAACGAGGTCTGGCTGTCGGATCGCGGCTGGGTCAGGGTCGATCCGACGGCCGCGGTGTCACCCGCGCGTATCGAATACGGACTGGAGAATGCCATGCAGGAAGAGGGCGGCTTCCTGTCGTCGTCGCCGCTGTCGCCACTGCGCTATCGCGGGATTTCCTGGATCAACACGCTGCGTCTTCGCTACGACGCCGTAACCTACCGCTGGCAATCCTGGGTGGTGGGCTTTGATGGCGAGCAGCAGATAACGCTGTTGCGCGGTGTTTTCGGGGAGATCAACGCGCGCCTGTTCATCGGCGTCATGCTCGGCAGTTTTGCTGTTGTTCTGGGTGCTGTGGCGGCATCCCTGCTGCTGCGCGGTCGCCATCCAAAACCGCGCGACCCGGTTATCCGGCAGTACCGACTACTGCAGACCAGACTGCGCCGCAGCGGGCTCGCGCCGCGGGCCGGCGAGCCACCGGGGGCCTTTACCCGACGCGCTGCGACACAGCTTCCCGAGCTCTCCGGTGACCTGCGGGAGGTCGAGCGCCTGGTGGATGCAGCAATGTATCGACCGCTGAATCCTGCGCAGCGCGCGGGCGTGCAGCGCAGTCTGCAGCGACTGGTACGTCGACTGCGACTTACCCCGCGCCGCGGCCTCAGGCGCTTCGCTGGGTGATTGCCGCTGCCGCGATATGGGCAGGATCCGCGGACGCAAAAAGACACCGACGTTACAGGATAGGCGCTCGCGCGGTGGGTATAATGCCCGGGAGATGGGTATACTGGCCTGGCGCAGTGATAGCCAGACAGGGGAGCAAAGGTGGTCACAATCAGCGAAAGCGAGGCAGGATCGGTCCTTGATTTTCTTGCCTGCGAGACACCGGCCGTGTGGGTGGAGGTGGCGTCGCGACCCGATAACCTGGCACTGCTGCTGATAGACCACGCCAACTGCGAAAAAAAAGCTGCCGCCACGGCCCTGGCATTGATGCACCGGTATACCGGGCACCATCGCCTGCTGGAGCGAATGTCGCGTCTGGCCCGTGAAGAGCTGAGGCACTTCGAGCAGGTCATCGGGCTGCTGCGTCGTCGCAATATCGACTACACCGCCGTCAGTGCCTCGCGATACGCAGGCGCAATGCGGGAACGTGCGCGCCGGTCTGAGCCGGGACGGCTAGTAGACACCCTCCTGATCGGCGCGATCATCGAGGCACGCTCCTGCGAACGATTTGCCGCGTTGGCGCCGCACCTTGACGCCGAGCTATCGCTGTTCTATCACTCGTTGCTGAAATCCGAAGCGCGGCATTTCCAGGATTACCTGAGCCTCGCGCAGGAAGCCGCCGGCGGTGCCGCCATCGGCGATCGCTGCGGCGAGCTGCTCGCCTCGGAAGCGGAGCTCGTTCAGTCTGCGGATGATGAACTGCGTTTTCATAGCGGTGTGCCGGACATGACATTGCGAGCGGGTTAGTATCCGAAACTGCTCAGCTGCGGGTCACTCCTGCCGATATCCAGACACCAGCCTCCGCGCTCGGTCCAGTCGCCCAGCACCCAGCGCGTGCCCTGTGCCAGATCGTGCCTGGCGGGGCGGTGGGTATGTCCATGCACCAGGCGTTCGACATGCCACTCGCGCATACGGTCACGTACCTCGCCCGGGTCGACATCCATGATGTCCTCGGGCTTCATGCTGTTGGCGTCCGTACTCATGGTGCGCAGATCGCTCGCCATCTGTCGGCGCTCCGCCAATGGCTTTGCCAATATCCGGGACTGCCAGGCCGGGTCGCGTGTCATGCGTCGGAACGATTGATAATCGGCGTCGCCGGTGCACAGACTGTCTCCATGCATCAGCAGTGTAGGAATCTGACCCAGGGTATGCACGGCGGTATCCGGCAACAGAACCGCGCCAACGCGTTGGCAGAACGCCTCGCCGAGTAAAAAATCGCGGTTGCCACGCATCAGGTACAGGTCGATGCCGCGCTTACTGACCGAGCTCAGAATGGTTGCCGCCTCGTGCACAAGGGGGCGGTCATCGTCGTCGCCGAGCCAGGCTTCAAACAGGTCGCCGAGTATGTACAGCGCGTCGATCTGCGGCAGGTCCCGCAGGAAATATTGCAGTCCCGTCGTCACCGCGGGACGCGACTCGTCGAGGTGCAGGTCTGAAATCAGGCAGGCCGATGCATATTCTGCACCTGGCCCTGCCGTGGGCTTACTGGTCGACGTCATCATCCACGGAAATGGACTCAATGATGACGGCTTCGCTGGGTACATCCTGATGGCCGCCACGGCTGGTTGTGGGAACCGTGCGGATTTTTTCCAGAACATCCTCTCCGCCGACCACCTTGCCAAACACCGTGTAACCCCAGCCCTGCGCCGTCTTGCCACTGTGGTTGAGGAAGTCGTTGTCCTTCACATTGATGAAGAATTGTGCGGTCGCGGAGTGCGGGTCCATCGTGCGCGCCATGGCGATGGTGCCAAAGCGATTCTCCAGACCGTTATCTGCCTCATTCTCGATCGGATCCCGGGTCGGTCGCTGATTCATGCCCGTGTCGAAGCCGCCACCCTGGACCATGAAGTTATCGATGATCCGATGGAATATGGTGCCATCGTAGTGACCACTGCGAGCGTAGGTGAGAAAGTTTTCAACGGTTCCGGGTGCGCGCTCTGCATCCAGTTCGAGTTTGATGTCGCCAAAAGTTGTACGCATAGTAATCATGTAAGGAGTTTCCGGGGGCCCGTGTTAAAGCGGTGATGATACGGTCTTTATCCAGTCAAAAGAACCTCGTGGGCGCAATCCTGTGACGGATTCACGCACAACCCGATGAAAACCGCCTCGGCAGAATGCGAAGCTATCTGGCCGGGAAATGAGGCGCTATACTGGCCGGCTTACGGATTGATGAAGCGCTTTACATGGAACACGGTAAGACCCCCGGCAGTTTTCTACAGACCATTATCGAGGAGGATCTGGCCAGCGGCCGCGTCGACCGCGTGGTGACCCGGTTTCCTCCCGAGCCCAATGGCTATCTGCATATCGGGCACGCCAAGTCCATCAGCGTCAATTTCGGGCTCGCCGAGCAGTTCGGCGGGCATTGTCATCTGCGTTTCGATGATACAAACCCCGAAAAAGAGACCCAGGAATATATTGATGCCATCCAGCAGGATGTGCGGTGGCTGGGCTATGAATGGCACGGCGAAGTGCGTTTTGCGTCGTCCTATTTCGAGCAGCTATATGCCTGGGCGGAGCACCTGGTGGAGCAGGGGAGTGCCTATGTCTGTGAGCTGGACGCCGAACAGGCCCGCGAGTATCGGGGCACCCTGACGGAACCCGGGCGCGACAGCCCCTATCGGGCACGTTCGGTCGCGGAAAATCTCGATCTGCTGCGGCGCATGCGCCGCGGTGATTTCGCCGACGGCGCCTGTGTCCTGCGTGCGAAAATCGACATGTCGCATCCCAACATGAATATGCGCGACCCGATTCTTTACCGCATTCGCCGTCAGCATCATCATCAGACAGGCGACGCCTGGCCGATTTATCCGACCTATGATTTTGCCCACGGGCAGGAAGATGCCATCGAGGGTGTCACCCACTCCATCTGTACCCTCGAGTTCGAGGATCACCGTCCGCTGTACGACTGGTTTATGGCGCATCTGCCGGTGACGAGCCGACCCCGTCAATACGAGTTCGGCCGTCTCAATACCAGTTACACGGTAACCAGCAAGCGCAAGCTGAAGCAGCTCGTGGATGAGGGCGTCGTACACGGCTGGGATGATCCGCGAATGCCGACAATCGCAGGGCTGCGCCGGCGCGGCGTAACGCCGGCGGCCATCCGCCGTTTCTGCGAGATGGTGGGAACGTCCCGCGCCGACGGGGTTGCGGATGTGGCCATGCTGGAACACGCTATCCGCGACGATCTGAATGAACACTCGCCCCGGGCGATGTGTGTGCTCGATCCGCTGAAAGTTATTCTGACCAACGTTGAGGCGGATGTGAACGAG
>JBHEPQ010000329.1:0-3696 GCA_046260215.1 Chromatocurvus sp. | reverse complement strand
GTGCCGGGGCTGCCTGCTGCGGATGATTCGAACAGCGCACGAACCGGACGGCAACCCAATCCGCTCTCGCCTTTGTCGCGCTGGAAGCTGCTCGACAATCTGCGCCGCAGCCTGGTGCCGCCGGCGCTGCTGATCCTGCTGGCAGGAGGCTGGCTGTTCGGTCCGGCACCCGCGTGGCTCTGGACCCTGCTGGTAGCCGCTGTGCTGTTCGTGCCCAGTGTGCTCTCGGTCGTGATCGAGCTCATCCGCAAACCCGAAGATCGCGATTGGTCAGCACACGTCAACCTGACCGGGAAATCCGCGATCCGCCCCATCATACATGCGTTCCTGGCGCTGATATTCCTGCCCTATGACGCTTTCATCAACCTCGATGCGATACTGCGTTCGAGTGTGCGCATGCTGTTCACGCAACGCGGCTTGCTGATCTGGCAATTGCCGGGCTATACCATCCGCAATGCGCGGCAGACACCGATGGATTATCTGAAAGAGATGTGGGTCGGGCCTGCGCTCGCGATCGGGCTGATCCTGGCTCTGGCTTTGGCGGGGACAGCGGGCGCAGAGTGGCTTTACACGGCACCCGTGCTGTTGCTGTGGCTGGTGTCGCCCGTGGTCGGCTGGTGGATCAGTCAGCCGCTGGCCCTGCCCGTGCCGAATCTGGACGTCGGCCAACGGGCTTTCCTGCGGGCGTCGGCTCGACGGACATGGCGCTACTTCGAGACCTTCGTGGGTCCACTGGACAACTGGCTGCCACCCGATAATTTCCAGGAATATCCAGAAGCTGTCATCGCCACGCGTACCTCGCCTACCAATATCGGTTTGTCGCTGCTGGCGGATCTGGCGGCGTACGATTTCGGCTACATCACTGCCGGGGAATTACTGCAACGCACCGAAAACACGCTGGCGGCGATGGAGAAACTGGAGCGCTACCATGGCCACTTATACAACTGGTACGACACGCGCACCCTGCAACCGCTGTTGCCGCAATATGTCTCCTCGGTGGACAGCGGCAATCTGGCCGGTAGTCTGCTCACCCTGCAAGCCGGCCTGCTCGAGTTGAAGGATCGACCGGTATTTTCATCGAATACCTTTCAGGGTTTGCAGGACACCTTGCAGGTGTTTGCCGAGCATGCCTATGCTCATGATGCTGAATCTGGCCCCGGCCCGGATCTGGCGAAGCGGATAAGCTGGCTACAGGACAAACTCTACGCCCTCGCCCTGAACGGGCAGCCCAGGACGCTGCCGTCCGCGGAAAACCTGCTGGATGAGATTCATCGTACGGGCGGGGGACTGGTCGCCTTGCTGCCTACCGATATCGATACCGATAGCGAACTGTATTACTGGGCACAGGCGTTCGACCGGCAGATCCGAGCGCTTCGTCGTGAACTCGATTTTCTGGCGCCGGCGGTGCGGCCATTCAGCGGCATCCCGACGCTGGCGGACATGGCCGAACCGGCCGTGCCCCCGCAATCGGGCACCGTGGCGGTGCTGGAACGGCTCAAATCCATCGACGATCTGGTATCGCGCTGCCGTGCTCTGGCGGTGATGGATTTCGAATTCCTCTACGACGCCACGTGTAATCTGCTGGCCATCGGCTACGACGTGGGTGAACGCCGCCGCGATCCATCCTGCTACGACCTGCTGGCTTCGGAGGCGCGGCTGGCCAGTTTCCTGCTGATCGCGCAGGGACAGGTGCCGCAGAAGCACTGGTTCGCGCTTGGCCGTCTGCTGACCAGTCATGGCGGCGATGTGAGCCTGATATCGTGGAGCGGCTCGATGTTCGAATACCTCATGCCGCAGCTGATCATGCCGAGTTATGCGAATACCCTGCTGGAGATGACCTGCACGGCGGCGGTGGCGCGACAGATCGAATACGGCCGACAGCGCGCGGTGCCGTGGGGCATTTCCGAGTCCTGCTACAACGCCACCGATGCCGCCCAGGTTTATCAATATCGGGCCTTCGGTGTGCCTGGTATGGGCTTCAAGCGCGGACTGGGTGAAGACCTCGTCATCGCGCCTTACGCCAGTGCGTTGGCGCTGACGGTGCAGCCACGGGAAGCGTGCCGCAACCTGCAGGTGCTGGCCGACCAGGGATTCCTCGGTGTTTATGGCTTCTACGAGGCGATCGATTACACGCCCTCGCGGGTGCCGCGGGGCAAGCCGCACGCCATCGTGCGGACCTTCATGGCGCATCATCAGGGCATGAGTCTGCTGGCCTTCGCACATGTATTGCTCGACCGGCCGATGCAGCGCCGTTTTATGTCCGATCCACTGGTGCGCGCGACCGAGCTGCTGCTGCAGGAACGGGTGCCTAAGAAGAGCGCGACCCTGCACCCGCATGCCGCAGAAGTCAGCGCCGCCGCGCGCCCGCCCGACACGGAGGCAGGTACGAACATACGCGTGTTCACTAATCCAAACACGCCGATACCCGAGGTCCACCTGTTGTCGAACGGCCATTACCATGTCATGGCGACGCACGCCGGTGGCAGTTACAGCCGTTGGCGCGATCTGGCTGTCACCCGCTGGCGCGAGGACGCCACCATGGATGGCTGGGGAACCTTCATATACCTGCGCGACGGCGAAACCGGAAAGTACTGGTCGGCCGCCTATCAGCCGACGTTGCGCAAGGCCGACCACTACGAGGCGATCTTCGTGCAGGGGCGTGCCGAATACCGGCGGCGCGATCAGTCAATCGAGGCGCACACCGAAATCAGCGTCTCGCCGGAAGATGATGTCGAGATCCGCAGGGTCACGCTCACCAACCAGTCGCCACGCACCCGGCATATCGAGGTGACGAGTTACGCGGAAGTCGTGCTGGCGCCGCTGAATGCCGATCTGGCGCATCGCGCCTTCAGCAACTTATTTGTGCAAACCAAAATCCTGCCTGAGTGTCAGGCGATTCTCTGCACTCGCCGACCCCGCACCCCGGGTGAACAGGTGCCCTGGATGTTCCACCTGCTGGCGGCGCCGGGTGCCACGAGCGACGCGCCGTCCTGCGAGACCGACCGCGCCCGCTTCATCGGACGCGGCCGAACGGCGGCCAACCCGCTGGTGCTGGAGAACGCTACTGCGTCCAACCTGTCGAATACCGAAGGGCCGGTGCTCGATCCCATCGTGGCAACCCGCCATACCCTGACCCTGTTACCCGACGAATCGGCGAGCGTGCAGATCATCTCCGGGATTGCTGATTCACGCGAGGCCGCATTGGCCCTGATCGAAAAATATTGCGACCGTCACTTCGTCGAGCGTGCGTTCGAAATGGCCTGGTTCCAGAGCCAGGAAGTGCTGCACCACCTCAACGCCACCGAAGCCGATGCCCAGGTCTTTGGCCGTCTGGCCAGCTCGGTCATTTACTGCAATGCCCTGCGCCGCGCCGCGCCCGGCATCATTGCCCGTAACCAGTTGGGTCAGCCCGGGCTATGGCGCTTCGGCATCTCCGGTGATCTGCCGATCGTCAAGCTGCGCATCGGTGACCTCAACCGCATTGATCTGGTCAAACAGGTACTGCAGGCCCATGCGTATTGGCGCATGAAGGGTCTGGCGGTGGATCTGGTGATTGTCAACGAAGATTTCTCGGGCTACCGGGCGCAGCTGCACGACCAGATCATGGGATTGATCAACGCGGGGCCGGAGGCACATGTTGTCGACAGACCGGGCGGTGTCTTCGTACGCCGTGCCGAAGAGCTTTCCGAGGACGAG
>JBHEPQ010000327.1:0-4447 GCA_046260215.1 Chromatocurvus sp. | reverse complement strand
CCCGAGAAAACGCCCGCCTCCGCTACGCCCGCGCCCGGCCAATCCGGGGGCGATGCCGACGTCACTGAGCTTGAGCTCGATTTTGATGAGCTGGCGATCGAAGATGACGAGCCCGCGGCAGCGGCAGTTATCGAGGAAGATGAGCTGGACCTGAGTGAAGCGCTGCGCGAAGCGGAGGCCCCTGAAGAGCAGAGGGCTGAGGAGCCCGGCAGCGATGAACGCGACTCGGAAGACATGATGTTTGCGTCGGATTCGGATCAGGTGGCCACACGCCTGGATCTCGCTCGAGCCTATATCGACATGGGTGACGATGAGGGCGCGCGCCGAATCCTTGAGCAGGTGGTTACGGTAGGCACTGAAGAGCAACAGCGGGAAGCGCAGGCACTGCTGGATCGCATTGGTTGATAGGGCAGTGCGTAATGGCGAAAGTGCCGCGGCGCCCGTGGCTCGCATCGCGTGCTGCCTGGAATATAGTGGCAGTGCGTACTCGGGCTGGCAGTCACAGAGAGGCGTCAGAACCGTTCAGGACGCCCTGGAGCACGCCCTGTCATCGGTCGCTGACGCTCCGGTGCGCGTGCACTGCGCGGGCCGCACAGACACGGGAGTGCACGCGGCGGGGCAATGGATACATTTTGCGCCCTCTCGGGAACGCGACGTCGGTGCCTGGGTCCGGGGCGGGAATGCGAATCTGCCACACGATATCCGCCTGCTGCACGCGGCTGCGGTCACGGAACAGTTTCATGCGCGGCATAGCGCCACGGCGCGACACTATCGTTACATTATTGCCAATACGCCGGTAGCCTCGGCGCTGTGTCGTGGCCAGGTGACATGGGTTCGCCAACCGCTCGATGCTCAGCGTATGCACCGGGCTGCCCAGGCCTTGCTCGGTGAGCGCGACTTCAGCGCTTTCAGGGCAGCCTCCTGCCAGTCGCGCACGGCGATGCGCTGTATTCATCGTGTCAGTGTAAGACGCGCCGGCGCGCTCCTGGCCATTGATGTTTCAGCCAATGCTTTTCTGCATCATATGGTACGCAACATCGCCGGGGCGCTGATCGCAGTGGGCATCGGAAGGCGGCACATTGACTGGATAGGCGAATTGCTGCGTGGCCGTGATCGCACACGCTCGGCGGCGACCGCGGCCCCGGACGGACTGTACCTTGTCGGCGTGACTTATCCCGGACATTTTGGTCTGCCCGAGAGTATCGCGGCGGATCGTCCGCTTTTGTTCGGTGCCTGACGTCAAGCGCGACCGGTTTCTGTTATCATCTGGCGCACCGTTTTTGTAGTGAGGTGAGCAGGTATCATGCTCAGGACGCGCATCAAGATCTGTGGCCTGACGCGGCCCCGCGACGCGGAGGCAGCATCTGCACAGGGTGTAGACGCACTGGGGCTGGTTTTTTACAGTCCCAGTCCCAGGGATGTGTCGATTGCACTGGCGTCTGAAATCGCGGCGGCGGTTCCCCCTTTCGTCACACTGGTCGCCTTGTTCGTCAATCCCGAAGCGCCGTTTGTCGAGCGGGTGATCGAGCGGTTGCCGATCGGCATGCTGCAATTCCACGGTGATGAGTCAAGCGGATTCTGCGAACAGTTCAATATGCCGTACCTGAAGGCACTCCGAATGCGTCCGGATGTCGATCCGGTACAGGAGGCCATTCCCTACCGGTCGGCGAGTGGGCTATTGCTCGACACCTATACCCCCGGGGTGCCAGGTGGCACGGGGGAGGTGTTCCGGTGGGGGGCTGTCCCGTCTCATCTTCCGCGACCCATTGTGCTCGCGGGCGGACTGCACGCCGGCAATGTCGGCGAGGCAATCAGTCAGGTGCGACCGGCGGCCGTCGATATCAGCACCGGGGTTGAAGTTGCGCCCGGTGAAAAAGATGTGCGCATGATTGCCGGGTTCATACAGGCAGTGCGCGACGCAGACGATCAATTCAACAGTGAGACAGACGAATGACGAGCAAACTGGACAGCCAGCTGATCACCACCAGCATGCCCGATGCAAAGGGTCGCTTTGGCGATTACGGTGGTAAATTCGTATCCGAGACCCTGATGCACGCCCTGGCAGAGCTCGATGGGGTATACCGGACACTGTCGAAAGACCC
Organism: Chromatocurvus sp.; assembly: GCA_046260215.1. Taxonomy (GTDB): domain Bacteria; phylum Pseudomonadota; class Gammaproteobacteria; order Pseudomonadales; family Halieaceae; genus Chromatocurvus. The sequence continues at coordinate 2,345 of JBHEPQ010000327.1, read as the reverse complement.
CGAGTTTCAGCGGGAGTTCGACTACGATCTCGCGCACTACGTGGGTCGGCCCTCACCCCTGTACGAAGCACGCCGATGGTCTGACATGATCGGTGGTGCACGTATCCACCTGAAGCGGGAAGACCTGAATCACACCGGCGCGCACAAGGTCAACAATACCGTGGGGCAGGCATTGCTCGCCAAGCACATGGGCAAACCCCGGGTTATCGCCGAAACCGGGGCCGGTCAGCACGGTGTGGCTACCGCTACGATTGCCGCCCGTCTAGGACTGGAGTGTCACGTCTTCATGGGCGCGGAGGACGTCCAGCGCCAGTCCCTCAACGTCTACCGTATGAAGCTGCTCGGGGCCACGGTGATCCCGGTCACCTCCGGATCAAGTACCCTGAAGGATGCAATGAACGAAGCCATGCGTGACTGGGTCACCAACGTCGACAATACCTTCTACATCATAGGCAGTGTGGCGGGCCCGCATCCATACCCGATGATTGTCCGCGATTTCCAGTGCGTCATCGGACGCGAGGCACGTGCCCAGTCCCTGGCGCAGATCGGGAAATTACCGGATGCCCTGGTGGCCTGCGTCGGCGGCGGTTCCAACGCCATCGGCCTGTTCCATCCATTCCTGCAGGACGAGGGTGTTGCCATTTACGGTGTTGAGGCCGGGGGGGAGGGTATTGACAGCGGGCGCCACGCCGCTCCCCTGTCCGCTGGAACTCCCGGCGTGCTGCACGGTAACCGGACCTATCTGATGCAGGATGAGGACGGGCAGATTACCGAGACGCATTCGGTATCGGCTGGCCTCGATTACCCCGGCGTCGGTCCCGAGCACGCCTGGCTCAAGGATTCAGGGCGCGTCAATTATGTGTCGGCGGACGATCGCGAAGCTCTTGGGGCATTCCACCGTGTGACGCGGGTAGAAGGTATTATGCCAGCCCTGGAAACCGCGCACGCACTGGCCTACGCCGAGAAGCTCGCCGCCAGCATGACACCGGATCAGCATATCGTGATCAACCTGTCCGGGCGTGGTGACAAGGATATTCTGACCGTCGCCAAGATCGATGGCATAGAGCTGTAAGGGACGACATGAGCCGGATTAGCCAGCGCTTTGCGGAACTCGCCGCGGCAGGTCGCAAGGCCGTGATTCCCTACGTTGTCGCAGGCGATCCCACGCCCGGGCTCACCGTGCCCCTGCTCCACGAGCTGGTGGACGCAGGAGCGGATGTGCTGGAAGTCGGTGTTCCTTTCTCCGATCCGATGTCGGAGGGGCCCGTGATTCAGCGCGGCCACGAGAGGGCGCTTGTCAACAGAATTCGCCTGCGTGACGTGCTTGAGATGGTCCGGGACTTCCGTAACCAGGATCCGCATACCCCGCTGCTTCTCATGGGCTACGCCAACCCCGTGGAACACATGGGCTATGCAGCATTCGCCGATGCCGCGGCAGCGGCAGGTGTCGATGGCCTGCTCACTGTGGACGTGCCACCGGAAGAGGTCGACCGGGTGAACCGCGAATTGAAGCGGGTCGGCATGGACAATATTTTTCTGATTGCGCCGACCACGCCCGAAACGAGGCTGCATCTGATAACCGATCAGGCGAGCGGCTTTATCTACTACGTATCTCTCCGCGGCGTCACTGGCGCCGCCAACCTCGATATCGACGATGTCAGTGACCATGTGGCCCGCATACGGGGCTGCACGGCTTTACCGGTGTGTGTCGGATTCGGTATCAAGGACGCCGCCTCCGCCGCCGCAGTCGCCCGTGTCGCTGACGGCGTTGTCGTGGGCTCGGCGCTTGTGAGCCTGGTTGCCGACAGCATAGCCAAAGGGGGTGATCAATCTGACGCCATTGCCGCAGCGACATCCCTGCTGCGGGACATCCGTTCGGGTATTGACGCATTATAAGATGCCTTCCCGGCGTCGCCGGGCGGGCAGCAAGGGGGAAAAATGAGCTGGATTGACAGGATTCTGCCGTCGGGCGTCAACCGACAATCGGGAAGCCGCCGGGCAAGTGTGCCAGAAGGCTTATGGAAAAAGTGCATCAAGTGTGAGGCGGTGCTTTATATTCCCGATCTGGAACGCAATCGGGAGGTCTGTCCTAAATGCGATCATCATATGCGCATCGGTGCACGACGTCGCCTCGATCTGTTTCTCGATCCTGAGGGTCGTGAGGAAATCTTTACTGAGATCGAGCCGGTCGACCGGCTTAAGTTCAAGGACAAAAAGCGCTATCGGGACCGGCTTTCCGCAGCGCAGAAGGCAACCGGTGAGCGCGACGCCCTGGTGGCAATGCGTGGCAGCGTGCAGCAGATTCCGCTGGTAGCTGTGGCGTTCGAGTTCAACTTTCACGGCGG